>JBEENB010000016.1:0-26397 GCA_041192365.1 Actinomycetota bacterium
GTCGACAGAACCGGCTGTCGAGATGTGGCAGACGTGCAATCGAGCCCCAACATATTCGGCCAACAAGACGTCGCGAGCAATAATCGATTCCTCCGCCACGCTCGGCCAACCGCGAAGACCCAGTTCGCTCGACACGCGTCCCTCGTTGACGACGGCGTCAATTGTGAGTCGAGGGTCCTGCGCGTGTTGGGCAATCACTCCGCCAAACGTTGAGACGTATTCGAGCGCTCGTCGCATCAGCAGTGGGTCGCCGACGCACCTGCCATCGTCCGAGAACACTGTCACCGCGGCTGAACTGTGGGCCATGCCCCCGATATCGGCGAGTTGCTCGCCATCGAGATTCCTGGTCACCGCACCGATGGGACGCACCTGAACATACCCGGCGTGCCTACCGCGCTCCGCGACGAGTTCGACAAGTTCCGCGGTATCAGCGACGGGACTCGTGTTCGCCATCGCGTGGACCGTGGTAAACCCGCCTGCTGCCGCTGCGCGAGAGCCCGAGAGGATCGTTTCCGATCCTTCGCCGCCAGGTTCTCGAAGATGAGAGTGCAGATCGACGAGTCCCGGCAAAGCAATGATTCCGTGTGCGTCGATTACTCGATCGGCTGAAACCTTGACGGTGCCGACCTCGCTAATAGTGTCGCCGTCGATAAGAATGTCAGACGCGCCTTCTCCCATGAGTGACGCGCCGCGGATAAGAATCGTCATCGAGAGTCCCCCATCAGTGTGTAAAGGACAGCCATCCGAACTGCGACACCGTTCGCAACCTGCTCCGTGACGGTCGATTGCGGTGAATCGGCAACGCTTCCTGAAATCTCTAACCCTCTATTCATGGGGCCGGGATGCATCACGATCGAGGTCGGCGGCAATCGACGCAGCCGCGAATCGTTCATCCCCCACAACTGGGTGAACTCGGACTCGGAGGGGAAAAATCCGCTCGTCATTCTCTCTCTTTGGACCCGAAGAGTCATGACGACGTCGGGCTGTAGGTCGATCGCCTCGTCGAGAGTTGACACGATCGCCGCGCCCCAACTGTCGATTTCACGAGGAAGGAGGGTTTGCGGCGCCGCTAGCGTCACGGTTGCTCCGAGCGTTCTGAGGAGCAATGCGTTGCTCCGTGCGACGCGCGAGTGAAAAATGTCTCCCACAATCACAACCGAGATTCCGGCAAGGTCCGACCCGCGGGCATTTTCACCCCGAAGTCGCGATCGCATCGTGAACGCGTCCAGGAGGGCCTGTGTGGGGTGTTCGTGTGTTCCGTCGCCCGCGTTGATGATGTGCGCGTCCACCCAGCCGCTGTTGACGACAGTCGACGCAACCCCGGAGTGCGGGTGGCGCAAAACGATGAAATCCGCTCCCATGGCCTCGAGCGTTTGAAGGGTGTCCTTAAGGCTCTCGCCCTTTGAAACGCTCGATCCCTGGGTCGTGAACGTCGTGACGTCGGCACTAAGAGCTAGGGCGGCAGCCTCAAACGAAAGCCGAGTTCGGGTGCTGTCCTCAAAGAAGACGTTCGCGACAGTCTTGCCACGCAATGTCGGTAGTTTCTTTACCTCCCGCGTTCGAACATCAACCATGTCCATCGCTGTATCGAGAATTGCTACCGTGGGAGTCGCCTCGAGGCCACGGGCCGAAATGAGGTGTTTCACGCGATGCTCACCTCGTCTAAATCATCGACCTCGGCTATCGAAACATTGACGCGTTCGCTTGTCGAGGTCGGTAAGTTCTTGCCGATGAAGTCCGCGCGAATCGGCAACTCTCGGTGTCCGCGATCGACCAAAACCGCGAAGCGAACCACGTCGGGGCGACCGAGTGCAGTGATGGCGTCCAACGCTGCTCGTGCGGTTCGCCCAGAGAACAGAACGTCGTCGACGAGGATCACGGTGGACCCATCAACACCCGACGAAGGGATTTCCGTCGCTACCGTGGCGCGAGTGGATTGAGTTGCAAGATCGTCACGGTACATGGTGACGTCGAGGGTCCCCACCTGAACGTCCGGGGGTTCGATATCGGCGACGAGACGCGCGAGTCGCCGAGCCAGGTGGACACCTCGAGTCGGGATTCCCAGAAAAATGAGACCGAAACGACCGCGTTGCGATTCGACAATCTCGTGCGCAATACGCATAAGGGCCCGGTCGATGTCGGGCTTCGTGAGAACGACACGCGTCATTAGCTTCTTCCTTTCCCGCCTCACAGGACGCTTTAAAGGATTTCCATCTATCAATCTAGTCGGAGATTTGTCTCTTTCGTGTGACCGCGCCCAAAATCCCTCCGATAAAGGTGACCGCATCATCCGACCCGTACTCCGCGGCGAGCGACAGCGCTTCGGACCGAACCACGTCCGACGGAGTGTCGGTGTAGGTCAACTCCCAGATCGAGATGCGAAGGATCGCGCGGTCCACGGGATACAGGCGGGCTAGCGTCCAGCCCTTGAGCGCTCCCGAAATAACGGCATCGATCGCGGTTCCGTTCGTATCGAGACCGGCCAGAATTGAGCGCACGTAATCGGCTTCGGACAGCGACTGGAGTTTCGCTCCCTGCCGCGTGTCGAAATCAGCGAGAGCTTGAGTGAGCGTTCGACCGCGTTGCTCGGACTCGTACAACGCGTCGAACGCGGCTTTACGGGCCTTCGTTCGGGCGGACACTAGTCGTTGACGCGGCCGAGATAAGAGCCGTCACGCGTGTCGACCTTGACCTTGGTTCCCTGTTCAAGAAACAGGGGTACCTGAATCTCGAGCCCCGTCTCAACGGTCGCTGGCTTGGTTCCACCCGTCGAGCGGTCTCCTTGGAGTCCCGGCTCGGTGTAGGTGATTTCGAGCACAACCGACGCGGGAAGCTCGATATACAGCGGGTTCTCGTTGTTCATCGCAATCTGCACGTTCTGGTTTTCGAGCATGTAATTCTTTGCATCACCAACGGCGGCCCCGGAAATGGTGATTTGGTCGTAATCGTCAAGGTTCATGAAGACGAAATTCTCGCCGTCCTGATAGAGGTACTGGTAGTCGCGGCGGTCCACCGTCTCAAAATCGATCTTGGTTCCCGCGTTAAACGTGCGGTCAACGACCTTGCCCGTCATAACGTTCTTGCACTTGGTCCGAACAAAGGCTCCACCTTTGCCTGGCTTGACGTGCTGGAATTCAATGACGGCCCAGAGTTGCCCGTCGAGATTGAGAACACTGCCGTTCTTGATGTCATTGGTCGTTGCCATGGCGGGATAGGTCCTTTGGTTTGAGTGTTAACAGGGCAGTGGCTAGCGTCGCGAGCGGAGTGCCGCGAGAGCCAGGTGGTAGGACTCAACACCGAAACCGGCGATGACACCCGTCACAACCCCCGAGATGACCGAGTTGTGGCGGAATTCTTCCCGCGCGTGCGGATTGCTAATGTGCACTTCGACCACGGAGATTGCGGCGCCGGTCAGCATCGCGACGGCGTCTCGAAGTGCGTAGGAGTAGTGGGTGAAGGCAGCCGGATTAAGAATGACTTCCGCGCGCGAATCCAGCGCCTCGTGAATCCAGCCGATGAGTTCCGACTCATCGTTCGTCTGTCGTACCGAAATCATCTCGGCCTCTGTTGCGGCGGCTTCGAGCGATTCCACCAACTGTTCCAACGTCGTCGAACCGTACACGTCCGGTTCGCGGCTTCCCAATCGCGAAAGATTGGGTCCGTTGAGGACGAGAATCGAGGTCATTGGACTAGCCTAACCAGCGATTTCTTGATATGCGGCGAAGAGGAGAGAGTCATCGGCCACCGTTGTGACCGTCGGGCGGGCGATACCGTCCAACAAAACGAAGCGAAGCGCCGACCCGCGAGCCTTTTTGTCGCGCTGCATTGTCGCACGGAGAGTCTCCCACCGCGCACCCGGATAGACGAGCGGTAGTCCGAGGCGCTCGCCCAAGATAACTCGATGACGTTCGACATCGGAATCACTCAACGCGCGAACGAGCCGTGACAACTCGGCGGCAAACATCATTCCGATGCTGATTGCCACGCCGTGACGCCAGCGATACCTCTCTGCGTGTTCGATCGCGTGACCCAGCGTGTGCCCGTAGTTGAGAATTTCACGAAGTCCCTGTTCGGTGAAATCTTCTGCAACAACCGTCGCCTTGACCTGAATTGCCCGGCGCATGACATCGGCCGCAAGGTCACTAGTCAGGTCGAGACACCGATCAATTCCGGTGTCAAGATCGTCGAGTATCGACGGGTCGGCAATGAATCCCGCCTTGGCGATTTCGGCAAAACCCGTTCGTATTTCGGTTTCAGGAAGACTCGACAGGAGTTCGGTGTCGACGAGGACTGCGGCCGGTGCGTGAAATGTTCCGACAAGGTTTTTGCCTTCCGCGGTGTTGATGCCCGTCTTTCCTCCAACCGCGGCGTCGACAGCGCCGAGAACCGTGGTCGGGATGTGCACAATCCGCACACCGCGCAACCAGGTTGCCGCGACGAAACCGGCCAAGTCGGTCGTGGCTCCCCCACCGAGCGAGATAACAGCGTCACTTCGAGTGAAATCGGCCTGGCCCATGATCCCCCAGCAAAACGCAGCTACCTCGACACGCTTCGAATCTTCCGCCTCTGGCACCTCGGCCAGCAGCACGTCAATCTCTCCTGCCAGCGCCTCACGAATGCGTGTCGCCTCGGCGGTCATGATCGGCGCGTGAATCAACAACGCCTTGACAACCTGTGCGCCGAGCCTGTCGCGAAGTTCGTGCCGCGTCCCCGTGCCAATAGAAACGTCATAGGGCTCGTTACCCGCTATCGTGATGACACTCATCGCAGTTTCTCCAGTCGTGTGGCGAGGTCGGCGGCGATCGAGTCCATCGAACCCCTACTCGTGTCGACCGTGAATTCAGCGAGGCGGTCGTATATGTGTTGACGCGCGGCAACGAGTGAGATCCACGCGTCGATCCCACCTGCGAGAAGCGGGCGGGTGCCAGAGACAAGTCGAGGAGCTATGGCAGCCGGTGTGGCGGTGATGAGAATCACCCGGAGCTCCTCGAGGTCACGCTGCGTGTCCTCGTTCACAACAGCACCACCGCCGAGAGCAACGATCCCCGAGGTTGCGAGCGCGTCGATCACAGCCTCACGCTCCCAGACACGGAACTGGGTCTCACCCACGGACGCAAAAATCTCGGGAATCGGTCCGTGCATCGACACCACGCTCTTGTCCGTGTCGACAAATTCGACACCGAGTCGCGCAGCAACCCGTTTACCAAGACGGCTTTTCCCCGAGGCCGGCGGTCCGATGAGAACCGCGATCGGAGTCACGGTCGGTCCTGTTTGGTCCGTCGCGATTCTGGAATCGAGTCGAGGTAGGACTGCATATTTCGAAGGGTTTCACCGACCGAGTCTCCGCCGAATTTCTCTAACACCGCCTCGGCGACAACGAGTAGAACCATTGCTTCCGCAACAACCCCTGCCGCGGGAACCGCGCACACGTCGGAACGTTGATGATGAGCCTGCGCCTCTTCGCCTGTTGCCACGTCGACGGTTCGCAACGCGTGTGGCACGGTAGCGATTGGCTTCATCCCGGCGCGCACGCGGACGACCTGTCCTGTGCTCATTCCGCCTTCGATGCCGCCGGCGCGATCGCTCAGACGCTCAAGGCCGTCGCCCTGCACGATTTCATCGTGTGCGGCGCTTCCGGGACGTCGCGTCGTCTCAAACCCATCTCCGACCTCGACACCTTTGATTGCCTGAATTCCCATTAGTGCGGCCGCGAGACGCGAGTCGAGTCGACGATCCCAGTGCACGAAAGAGCCAAGTCCGGGTGGCACGCCGTAGACCAACACCTCGACCACGCCGCCGAGCGTATCGCCGTCCTTATGAGCGCCGTCGACCGCGGTGACCATTCGGACGGACGTCGCGTCATCGAAACAACGCAGCAGATCGGCGTCCAGAGACTCAACATCCGACGGTCGAGGAAGTGCGGTGCCGTCGGGTACAGCGACGGTCCCAATCGCCACAGTGTGAGCGACCGCTTCGATTCCCAGTTCAGAGAGAAAAGCACGAGCGACGGCTCCCAGTGCAACACGTGTCGCGGTTTCTCGCGCGGACGCACGCTCGAGCACGGGGCGAGCTTCGTCAAAATCGTATTTCTGCATCCCCGTCAGATCGGCGTGACCGGGCCGGGGTCGCGTGAGCGCAGCGCCACGAGCAGTCTCTAGGACCGCGGGGTCAACCGGTTCGACGCTCATGACCTCCGTCCACTTCGGCCATTCGGTGTTGGTGATGCGCAGCGCGACCGGTCCACCCATCGTCAGTCCGTGGCGCACTCCGCCCGAGACGAAAACTTCGTCAGCCTCGAATTTCATTCGCGCACCTCGGCCGTAACCAAGACGCCGACGAGCGAGATCGCTGCGGATGTCATCAAGAGACACTCGGATTCCCGACGGGAGCCCCTCGATGATGCCGATGAGCTCTGGTCCGTGTGATTCCCCCGCAGTCAGCCATCGCATGGTTCTATTCTTCCAGATGGGAGGTTCGTGAGAGACCAACCGCGGCGCGCATTGCCGTAACGACTACCTCTTCATCGGGCAACGGTTCGTCCACCGATTCGCCATAGAAGATTCTGGCTTGCCGAACAGCCTGCCACAGCAGCATGTGCAACCCACTGATTGACCTGAGACCGCGCGCAGCCCATTCCTTCCCGAGCGCACTTGGCCATGGTTCATAGACGACATCGAACAATGCGACGGCGTCGAGTCCGCCCAAGATTTCCGGCGTGAGCACGGCGGAGGCAGGGAGGCTACTGACCAAAATATCGGCCGAATCGAGCGATTGACCGAATGGCGCGACTCTGACGTCAATTCCCAAATGACGCGCGACCGCCTGAACGTCGTCCGTTCGGCTTGGGTCGCGAACCACGATGTCCAGCGACTCAACCCCGAGATCGTGCATCGAGACAACGAGAGAGGATGCGGTAGCACCAGCGCCGAGCAGGATCGCACGTCGGAACTCAGTTCCCCATTGCTGACGGATGGCGGTGGTGGCTCCCCACACATCGGTGTTGTAGCCCTCCCAGCCATCCGGACGACGAACGGCGGTGTTGACCGCGCCGGTCAGAGTCGAAGTGGCGCACTCTCGGGCGAGCATCGGTCTTACGACCTGCTTGAGCGGCATCGTCAGCGACAATCCGGCCCACGTGTCGCCGAGTGACTCAAGAAACCCCGCAAGCTCCGATTCGGTGACCTCAGTTGAACCATAAACAGCATCAATTCCGAGTGCCGAAATTGCGGCACGATGTAGTGCGGGTGATTGCGAGTGGCCGATCGGGCTACCAAGGACTCCGAAGTTCCTAGTCACAATAGGCGGCATTCGCAGCACTGGCCGTACACCAGGTTCGAAGTTCCTGGACAGCTGCGCTGTGTTGTGCGGTGGTCTCCGAGAACTTGGTCTCTCCGGTCTTTAGGTTCACTGGCACGAAGAAGAACCACGGGCCCTCCGCCGGTTTCAGGACTGCTTCCAATGCAACTTCACCCGGCAAACCGATTGGTCCCACTGGGAGACCCTTGTGAACATAGGTGTTGTAGAGGTTTCCGGCGTCGGCTCGCTCTTCGTCGGTGGTCCACACAGTGTGAAGGTTGCCGGTCCCGTAGGCGACGGTTGCGTCCGACTCCAAGTTCCAATCCTCGTCGAGTCGATTCTGAAAAACTCGCGCAATTTTGGCGAAATCATCGGTATTGCTGCCCGCCTCGCGTTGAACGAGTGCGGCAAACGTCACAACCGAATATCGTTTGTTCGGTTCGACGCCGAGGGCATCGAGCCGGGCAGTCATTTCATCGACCATGGTTTGAATTATCGAGGCCGCATCTTGAGTGGGGTCGAATTCGTAGGTCGCGGGGAAAAGAAAACCCTCGACTGATGGCGCCTTGGCGGGGATTCCGAATACCGTCGGATCGACAGACGCCGCCTCAAAGTCCGCCACCGGAATTCCGGTTGCTTCGCTCAGGGTGGCAAACGTCGTCGTGAGAACGGAGCCCTCCGGAATCGTGACTTTCAGGGTGATGCGGTTCGAGGCATCGCCCAGGATCGCGATTGCCGAGGCTGCACTCATTTCTGTTTTCAGCGTGTAACTTCCGGGGGTAAAAACGATGGACGAATCAGCGAGCAACAGCCGATACACCGCATCGAATGATTTCGTTACGCCGGCGTCTACGAGCTTCTGCGCGATCACGTCGCCGTATTCGCCCTCTTCAACGATGATCTGAACATCGGGGGCGACACCTGTACCCGTGTAATCATTATCGGCGGATAACCCCAGAATTTCCCTAATTTTTGGCTCGTAAGTGGTCCATGCGACCCACGCGCCACCCGCACCAATGGCCAAGATGACGACGAGAACAGCGGCGATTATTCCGCAACCGCGCCTCGATGATTTAGTGCGCGCATCACGACGTGTTTCACTCATGGTTCTCCTACCGTTTCCCCCAGTGTATTACCCGCTCGTTCGGCATTCAGAGCGCTGTCGAGCAGGATTGTTGCCGCGACTTGGTCAATCATTGCTCGACCCGACCTTGTCGAGTGGGAGGCTTCGTGTAGTGCGTGCTGCGCCGTCACCGTGGTCAACCGTTCGTCGACGAGCCGCACTGTTACTCCGGTTGCGTCGTACAGGTCAAGCGCGAACTGACGCGCGTCCATGGTGGATGCCGTGTCCGAGCCATCAAGTGACAGCGGGAGCCCGCACACAAATTCGATAGCGTCGTATTCGGTCGCGAGCGACGCGAGTTCCTCGAGTGCCAACTGTCGCGGCAGTGTGATCACGGGAACGGCCATGAGGCCGAGTGCATCACTCCGCGCGACGCCGACGCGAGCGGTGCCCACGTCGATTCCAATTCGGGTTCCGGTTCTCATCTCCTATGCTCCGAGAGCTGCTCGGATGTCCTCGAGCGCCGGCGCGATCAAGGCCGAATCGGCGCCACCGCCCTGCGCAACGTCATCGCGTCCGCCACCGCCGCCGCCGAGGAGTGCAGCCGCACGCTTCGCCAGTGTTCCAGCGGAAAATCCTGCAGTTCGTGCGCCCGGAGTCGTTGCGACGATTACCGCTGCTTTGCCGTCGATCTCGGCACCGAGGGCAACCACCCCAGCAACAGCCCCGAGCCGATCGCGAACGTCCGTTACCAGCTGCCGAAGGGCATCGGCGGAATCCAATGGCCCGAGTGAAGACACAACCGCCGTGACCGAACCCATTGTCGATGCCGCGGCCAGAAGTGCAGGAATTCGCTCACGAACGGCAGCCGTCTGATACTGGGCGATGGTGCGCTCGGCGATCTTCAATTGTTCAATCAGATCGGCTATCCGTGACGCGAGTGCTTCTTTCGGCGTCTTGAGGTTCCACGTCAACTCGGCAACGAGGGCCCGCTCGCCCGCGAATGAGTCAAACGCTGAGGTGCCCACGAGCGCTTCGACGCGTCGATTGGTTGAACCGATGCTGGATTCGCCAATCAGGTTGATCAGTCCGACTTCGCTCGATCGCGAGACGTGGGTGCCGGCGCACAGCTCGCGAGACCAGGGGCCTCCAATGTCGACAACGCGCACCGTGTCTCCATACTTCTCTCCGAAAAGGGCCATCGCACCGGACTCTTTTGCCTCGTCGAGAGACATGATTCGCGTGACGACGTCGAGATTGTCGGTGATGGCATTGTTAGCGATGTTCTCAATCTCGGATCGCGTTTCCGCGGACAATCCTTGATTCCAGGCGAAGTCAAATCGCATGTACCCCGCTTTGTTGTAGGAGCCAGCCTGGTGGGCATCGTTCCCAAGCGTTTGGCGCAGAGCGGCGTGAACAAGGTGAGTTGCAGAGTGCGCCCCAGCCGCGCGGCGACGATAGACAGCGTCAACAATTGTTGTGACGACGTCATTTACGCCGACCGAGCCGTCGGTGACACGAACCGTGTGGGCCGTCAGCCCTTTGATTGGTCGTTGAACATCGAGTACCGCAGCCGAGAAATTTGCTCCGACGATCACGCCGTCGTCAGCATCCTGACCACCGCTCTCGGCGTACAGGCTGGTCTCGCGAAGGATTAGCTCGACGGTTTCCCCCGCCGTCGCCGACAGCACGGCGGCACCATCGCGGACGATACCGATCACGCTTGTTTCCGTCGTTAGATCGTCGTAACCTGCGAACACCGTCTCGCCGGCAGTGCGGAACTCTCCGTAAACCGAAACATCCGCGAGGGCTCCCCTTTTCGCCTTGGCATCGGCCTTCGCGCGCGTCTTTTGTTCCAGCATGAGCGAATCGAACATCACCCGGTCTACCGTGAGCCCGGCTTCTTCGGCCATTTCTAATGTCAAGTCGATTGGAAAACCGTAGGTGTCGTGTAGCACAAACGCCGTGTTGCCATCAAGAGCGGCCGATTTCGCCTTCTTGTGCTGCGTTACCGCGAGGTCAAGAATTTGTGTTCCCGACACCAGGGTACGGAGGAATGCGTCCTCCTCGCCAATAGCGGTTCGTGAAATTCGGTCGTAGTGAATCTCGACGTCGGGGTACGACGCCTTCATTGCGTCGCGCGAGGCGGCGAATAATTCGGCAAACGTCGGTGCGTCGACCCCGAGCAGTCGCATCGCGCGGACCGAGCGGCGCAACAAACGACGGAGGATGTATCCACGCCCCTCGTTCCCCGGCATGACACCATCGCTCATCAGCATGAGTGACGACCGAATGTGATCGGCGACAACGCGCATGCGGACATCGTCGTCATGGTCGCTTCCGTAGACGCGCCCTGATATCTGAGAGGCAAGATCGAGAACGGGACGAACCTGATCGATCTCGTACATGTTTTCAACACCCTGCTTCAGGAACGCAACACGTTCCATCCCCATACCGGTGTCAATGTTTTTTTGGGGCAGTTCGCCATCAATTGTGAACTCCGTCTTTGACCGAACGTCAGAGATGAGGTACTGCATGAATACCAGATTCCAAATCTCGATGTAGCGCGTGTCGTCCACCGCCGGACCGCCCTCTGGGCCGTAAGCGGGGCCGCGATCGAAATAGATCTCCGAGCACGGACCGGCGGGTCCTGTCTGACCGGTCGACCAGAAGTTGTCGGTCTTTCCGAAGCGTTGAATGCGCTCGTCGGGGATACCCGCAATCTTTTTCCAGAGTTCGATTGCTTCGTCGTCCTCTTCGTACACCGTGATCCAGAGGTCCTTTTCGGCGAACCCAAGGCCACCGTCGGACTCGGGTGTCGTCAGCAACTCCCAGGCGAACCCGATTGCGCCCTCTTTGAAGTAGTCACCGAACGAAAAGTTTCCATTCATCTGAAAAAAAGTGCCGTGGCGGGTCGTCTTCCCCACCTCTTCGATGTCGAGAGTTCGGATGCACTTTTGGACGGACGTCGCACGCGGGAACGGGGCGGGAACAATCCCGGTCAAATACGGGATGAACGGCACCATCCCGGCGACGGTGAACATGAGTGTCGGGTCATCCGAAACGAGTGATGCTGAGGGCACGATGGTGTGACCGTTGCCCTCAAAAAAGGAGAGCCAGCGACGTTGAATCTCAGCCGTTTTCATCGAATACTCCTCCGTCGACACGAGTTTAGGGGAATGAGAAAGGGGTGGGCTCGAAAGCCCACCCCGCTCGGTTGGGCTTTAGCGCGCGGCGTAGTACTCGACGACGAGTTGAACTTCGCACGTGACAGGAACCTCGGCGCGCTTCGGGCGACGAATGAGTCGCGCCTGCAGCTTGTCGAGCTTGACGTCAAGGTATTCCGGAACCGCGGGGAGTACGTCGCGGTGGACGCCGATGGCTGAATCCTGAAACAGTGGAGTAGCTTCGCTGCGCTCTTTCACGTGGATCATCTGTCCAGGCTTGACGCGGAAAGATGGGCGGTCAACGAGCTGACCGTCAATCAGGATGTGGCGATGCACCACCATCTGACGTGCCTGTGCCGACGTGCGAGCGAAACCGGAGCGAAGAACGAGAGCGTCGAGACGCATTTCGAGCAGTTCGACGAGGTTTTCACCAGTTAGTCCCTGGTTGCGACGAGCCTCGTCGAACGTGTTACGCATCTGGGCCTCACGAATTCCGTATTGCGCGCGAAGACGCTGCTTTTCGCGCAGACGCATCGCGAAGTCACCTTCGGACTTGCGCTTGGTTCGACCGTGCTGGCCGGGAGGGAAAGCGCCTTCGCCCATGAGGCGCGCGGCCTTCGGGGTCAGTGCGATTCCGAGAGCACGCGAAAGGCGAACCTTCGCGCGAGTGCGGTTCTTGTCAGACATTGTGTCCTTTTCATGAGTGAAAAACAATGGGATTCCCCCCGCAAACGGGGAGAGAAACATGAGGGCCACGGGGCCGGCTACAGGCACCGATTCTTGGGGAGGAGACGCAGCCGCACGTCTGTCTTCTCAAGTGGTGTTCAAACTCTAACAGAAAGAGGCGAACCGCGCCATTCAATCACCATTGAGGATTGCGCGAATACGGGCAAGTCGTTCGGTCAGCTCGTGCTCGCGACCGTGCCCGCTCGGCTCGTAGTACGCGGGCTCGTCGCCGTCGCGATAGCGCTGTGCCGCGACTCCCCCATCGATGTCGTGCGGATACACATAACCTTTGCCATGTCCAAGTTTCTGAGCGCCCGAATAATGAGCGTCGCGAAGGTGTTTCGGGACTGGTTCGAACACACCGTCCCTTATGTCCCGAATGGCGGAATCGATCGCACGAATCACCGCGTTCGACTTTGGAGCGAGCGCAAGGTGGATGGTTGCTTCAGCAAGTGGGATGCGACCCTCTGGCATTCCAATCAGTTGCACCGCATCCGCTGCGGCAACCGCGATAGTCAGGCACGAAGGGTCTGCCACTCCGATGTCTTCCGCCGCCAGGATTACCAACCGTCGAGCAATAAATCTCGGGTCTTCACCCGCTTCGATCATGCGTGCCAGGTAATGAATCGCCGAATCAACATCACTGCCCCGAACTGATTTGATAAACGCACTGATGACGTCGTAGTGTTCGTCACCCGCTCGGTCATATCTGAGAAGCGCTCTGTCGCTCGCAGCCGCCACCGTCTCAGCGGTGATTGTTCCACCCGTGCCGACGACGTTTGCCGAGGCTTCGAGTGTCGTGAGTGCGCGTCGGGCATCACCGCTTGACAGGCGAACAAGGGAAGCGAGTGCTTCTGCGTCAACGGTGACCGCTTTGGCAAGACCCTCCGGTGCTTCCACGGCGCGTGCAACAAGGGCGGCCACGTCGTCGTCGGTGAGGGGCCGCAGGGTGAGAAGGAGGGATCGACTGAGAAGCGGAGTGATGACACTGAACGACGGGTTTTCCGTTGTCGCCGCTACCAGAGTAACCCAACCGTTTTCAACACCCGGAAGCAACGCATCTTGTTGAGCCTTCGTGAAGCGATGGATCTCGTCGAGGAACAGGAGCGTTGGCCGTCCACCGTCACTAATTCGCGACAAGGCTGATTCCATAACCTCGCGTACATCCTTGACACCCGCCGTAACAGCGGAAAGCTCCACGAAATGTCGGCTGGACGACCGCGCAATGACGTGTGCAATTGTGGTTTTGCCGGTTCCCGCGGGACCCCACAGGATTACCGAGAGCCCGGTTACGCCCGAGGGCTCGGCAAGCTGGCGCAACGGTGAACCAGCGCCCAAAAGGTGAGATTGCCCGACAACCTCGTCAACGGATCGCGGGCGCATTCGCACGGCAAGCGGAGCCGTGCTACCGAAAAGCCCCGTATCGCCCGTCACCTCTCCATGATAGGCGCGAGACCAGTTGTATAACGGTTCAGAAACGGTGTATCCGAGACGGCGTGCTCTGTGTAATGTTGACGGGTGGCACAAAGCGAAACAACATTTGGTCGGGTCGACGTTGACGGCACCGTGTGGGTCAAAGACGGGGACTGGCGTAGCGTCGGGCAAGTCGTCGATGTCTCAGCGGACGAAGCTCTCGCGTTCTACGTCACGCGATTCTCCGAGTTGGCATCTCAGGTAACCCTTCTCGAGCAGCGATCGAAGGCCGGCGCCTCCGCGCGCGACCTATTGGCCGCCATCGAAAAGTTGGTTGTCGCCTTGACGGACGCACACGCGGTCGGCGACCTCAACGCCCTGCGTCTGCGGGTAGGGGTGGTCGCCGAGTCGATTGCGGGCCTCAAAGAAAAACAAGACGCCGAGAACAAAGAGGCGTCTGCACAATCGCTGGAACGTCGCGCAGCCATCGTCGAGCGCGTCGAAGCAATCGCGGCGCAAATCGACGGAGCTATTCACTGGAGAAACGCCCAGAAGGAAATTGGCGAGTTATTCGAGTCGTGGAAGGAAGAGCAAAAGCTCCCGCACCGCGTTCCCAAGAAGGTCGCCGATGAATTGTGGAACCGCTTCAAGACCGCTCGTCAGACATTTGATCGGGCGCAAAGAGCGTTCTTCCAGACCAAGCAATCAGCAGATAAAGAAGCGAAGAGCGTCAAAACCGCCCTGTGCGAAAAGGCCGAAGCTCTCGCACCGAAAGGCGCCGACGGAATCGGTGAGTACCGCCGTCTACTCGAGGACTGGAAGAAGGCTCCGCGTGCCGCCCGAACCCTCGACAACCAATTGTGGGATCGCTTCAAGGCTGCCGGTGATGCGCTGTACAGCGCGGGTTCAGCGGAATGGTCAGCGAACGGAAAAGCGAAAGAAGCGCTCTTGAGCGAATACCAGCACCTGCTCACCGAAAAGGCCCCCGATGTCGCAAAGCGTGGTTTTCGCGAGTTACAAACCAAATGGGACCTCATCGGAAATGTCGCAAAAGCTGACGAACGCAAAATCAACGACGGAATTCGTGCGATTGAGCGTTACGTTCGCACTCTCGAAACAGAGCAACTGGAGCGCACGAACCCGGCAAAGGTTGCTCTTCGATCAGGTTTCGCCGCTCAGGTAGAGGCTGCCATTGCCGAACTCGAAGCACAGGCTGCCGGTCTCGACGATTCCGACGCGATGGCCCGAATCCAGTCCGAAATTGCGTCGAAGAAAGAGTGGCTCGCCGCGATCGGCTAGCCAGCATTCACGCGATAGACGTCGTACACCGCGTCGATTCGCCTCACGGCTGAAAGCACGCGGTCGAGGTGCGTTGTGTCGGACATTTCAAAAACAAACCGCGACGTTGCAAGCCGCTGAGAATCCGTTTGAACCGTAGCGGTAAGGATATTCACGTGGTGCTCTGAGAGAACACGCGTAATGTCAGACAGCAAGCCACCGCGATCGAGCGCTTCGACCTGAATGTGGACTCTGAAAACTGTTGACGATGAACCGGCCCATTCGACCTCAATCATGCGCTCCAATTCACCATCGAAACCCTTGACGTTGGGACAATCATCCCGGTGAACACTCACGCCGTTACCGCGAGTGATGAATCCGACGATGGCGTCGCCCGGAACCGGGGTGCAACACTTTGCCAGCTTGACCAGGATGTCAGCGGCACCGCGCACGAGAACTCCAGAGTCGGTTTCGCGATTCGTGGTTGGCTTTCGAGTTGGAACAACGAAAACGGTTTCCTCGTCGTGTTCGACGTCGTTGACGAACACCATAATCTTTTCCAGAACAGACTGGGTTGACACTTGCCCTTCGCCGAGCGCAGCGTAAAGACTGTCGACGTTTTCGTATTTCAGCGCGGTGGCAACCGAAGCCAGGTTTTGAGCGGACAGCACTCGCGAAAGGGACAGGTTCTTCTTTCGAACAACTTTCGCGAGAGCCTCACGCCCACTCTCGATTGCTTCGTCGCGGCGTTCCTTGGTGAACCAGCTACGGATCTTTGAACGAGCGCGCTGGCTGCTCGCGAAATTCAGCCAATCCTGACTGGGACCGGCCTCGGGATTCTTCGAGGTCAGAACCTCGACGGTGTCGCCCGACCCGAGTTTTGTATCAAGCGGCACGAGGCGACCGTTAACCTTGGCGCCCATTACCCGATGGCCGAGTTCGGTGTGCACCGCGTAACCGAAATCGACCGGGGTCGCGCCAGCGGAAAGCCCAATCACCTTGCCCTTCGGTGTGAAAACGTAAACTTCTTTCGCGCCGATTTCATAGCGAAGCGTGTCCAAGAACTCCGAAGGGTCCTCTGTCTCGCCTTCCCAGTCGGTGATGTGTGCCAACCACGCCATGTTCTCATCCGGCAAAATCTCGTCGCTCGATTTGGTGCCCAAAACTTGGCGCTCTTTGTACTTCCAGTGGGCAGCCACACCATACTCCGCGCGCTTGTGCATATCCGTCGTCCGAATTTGAATTTCGACGGCTTTACCGTCGGGACCGAATACTGTCGTGTGCAACGACTGATAAAGGTTGAATTTGGGTGTGGCGATGTAGTCCTTGAAGCGGCCCGGAATCGGATTCCACCTCGCGTGAACAGCGCCGAGTGCCGCATAACAATCGCGGATTGACGACACCAGTATTCGGATTCCGGTGAGATCGTAAATTTCTTGAAAATCGCGAGACTGACGAATCATCTTTTGGTAAATCGAATAGTGCTGCTTCTGCCGCCCCGCCACCTGCGCCTTCACGCGGGCCGTTTTCAGGTCTCCTGAAATCAATTCAATTATTTCCTTGACAAAACGGTCACTTTCGGGAGTTCGCTCCGTGACGAGAGAATCAATCTCAACATAGAGCTTGGGGTGCAGCACCGCGAAAGACAGGTCCTCAAGTTCCCACTTAATCGTCTGAATGCCAAGCCGGTGGGCTAGCGGCGCATAGATTTCGAGCGTTTCACGGGCTTTTCGTTCGGCCGACTCCGAGTCGACGAAGCCCCACGTGCGAGCGTTATGCAGCCGATCGGCAAGTTTAATCAGAATTACCCGAATGTCCTTGGACATTGCGACCACCATTTTGCGCACCGTTTCGGCTTGTGCATCCTCGCCAAGTTTGAGCTTGTCGAGTTTGGTGACACCGTCTACCAGCAGGCCAATCTCGGGACCGAAGTCCCGCGTGACCGCATCCAGGGTGTACTCGGTGTCCTCGACCGTGTCGTGCAGCAGTGCCGCAGCGATCGTCTTGGCACCGATGCCCAAGTCGACGAGAATTTCTGCAACCGCGAGAGGGTGGGTGATGTAGGGCTCACCCGATTTACGCAGTTGCCCGTCGTGCGCTTTCTTTGCCACCTGATACGCGCGTTCGACGATTGCGACGTCTGCTCGAGGGTTTGTCTGCCGAAGCGCCCGGAGAATTCGTTCGAGCGCTCCACCGGTTTCAGAACGAGAGAAAAGTCTTGGGAGAAGCGCGCGACGCTGTGCCGAACCGCTGGTGCTGGTATCCGACATTGCGCCTCCTGACTTCAGTTTAGGCGTGTGACGTTAGCGAACGGCTCCTGAAGCGTTTCGGACGATTTCGGTTCGATCCTTGCGCCCTTGCTTGGCGGATTCCGACTCACCCTCGCGAAGCTGTGCGTACAGCGGTGCGGCGATGAACATCGTCGAATAGGCGCCACACAAAATTCCCACGAAAAGGCTCAGCGCGATATCGCGCAGGGTTCCCGCACCCAACAGCATCGAACCAATGAACAGAATCGATGCGACGGGCAGTGCGGCCACCACACTGGTGTTGATTGACCGCACCAACGTCTGGTTAACAGCAAGGTTGACGGACTCGGCGAACGTGCGTTTCGATTCGTCATACGCAATCGACGTGTTTTCACGAATCTTGTCGAACACCACAACGGTGTCGTAAAGCGAATACCCGAGAATCGTCAAAAGTCCGATCACTGCAGCCGGCGTCACTTCGAGGCCGAGGGCTCCATAGATGGCAGCCGTGATCGTGAGGTCGTGGACGACGGCAACCATGGCGGCCACCGACATTTTCCAGGTTCGGAAGTACAGGGCCATGACGATACTGACAAGGACGAGGAAGATTATCAGCGCTCTCAGCGCTTGGCTCGTGATGTCCGAACCCCACGACGCCCCGATGAACGATGACGTCACCTGGTCGACCGGGACAGAATACGCGTCCGCGAGGGAAACACGAAGCGCATCGGTTTCCTCCGCCGTCAATTGTTCGGTCTGGACGCGAACGGACTTCCCACCCACGATCGAGATCTTCGGAGCAGCCGCTTCACCGACTTCGGATGTGATTGTCTGCTCGGCAATCGCGGTGTCTGTAGAGGCCGGGTTCGAAATCTGAAACTCCGAGCCGCCACGGAATTCGATTCCGAAGGCGAACCCTCCGCGCAACGTCGTAATCGCCACCGCAATAACGATGAGCGTTGCCGACATCAGGTACCAGAGGACGCGGCGCCCAATGAAATTGAGGCTGGTTTCGCCTGTGTACAAGCGGTTTCCGAACCGGGTGATGGCACTCACTGGTCACCTCCGTTTTCCAAAGCCTTGCGCTCGGCGATCGACTGACGCTTCTGTGACTCTTTCGACACTCGCGAGCGCTTGCCGGCCGATACGGATTTGTCAACACGGAATTCCCCGCGTCCTCGGTACACCGCACCGAGTGCGCTGCCATCCAGACCGCTCCAGGCGTGCCCCGAGGTGAAGAAGCGCGTGCGAGCAAGCAGTTGCAACAGAGGGTGAGTGAACAAGATCACGATGAGAAGATCGACGACCGTCGTCACACCAAGTGTGAAGGCGAAACCACGCACGTTTCCTACCGCGAGGGCGAACAGAACGACCGCCGCCAAGAGATTGACGACGCCCGAGACAATGATTGTCCGAGACGCGCGCTTCCAGCCTGTTTCGACGGCGGCAATGACCGAACGGCCCTCACGCAACTCATCTCGAACGCGTTCGAAATAGACGATGAAGGAGTCGGCCGTGATGCCAATCGCGACAATGAGACCTGCGACGCCCGCGAGGGACAGCCGGTACCCGTTGGCCTGCGATAAGTATGTAATCACGACGTACGTCAGAGCCGCCGCGATTCCGAGCGAGCTGATTGTCACGATAGACAATGCGCGGTACTGGAAAATTGCATAAATCACGACGAGAAGAAGTCCGATTGCACCGGCAAGCAGACCGCTCTCCAATTGCGCAATGCCCAGCGTCGGGGTGACCGTGTCGCTCGACTGCACCTCAAACCCGATGGGCAATGCTCCGAATTTTAATTGATCCGCCAGCGCTTTCGACGAAAGCTCGGTAAACGAGCCAGAGATTACGGGCTTTCCGTCGGGAATCGCCGCGAGCGTGCGGGGTGCCGAGATGACCTTGCCGTCGAGCACGATGGCGAATTGGTTCTGCGCACCCTGGAGCGTCGTCAAACGCGAGGTGACATCGGCGAATGCGAGTGTCCCCGCCGCATTGAACGTCAGGTAAACGCCCCACTCGTTTGTCTGCACACCGTTTGCTCCAGGAATGTAGTTCGCCGAGGCGTCGGACACCATTGCACCGTCAACTTCGACCGGCCCGAGAATGTATTTGTAGGACTGGTCGTCGGCACAGACCGTGAGTGTTTGCGTCGGGTCGGCAGTGTTAGCACCGGACGCATCCAACACGTCGCACGGAGTCGTCAAATAGGCCTGGTAGATCTCGGGTGTCACCCAGTTGAGGTCACTGAAGTTGATGGGGTCACCGGCGGGTTCCGCCCAGGAAACGGGGGTTCCCGGAGTCCCGAGAGCACTAATGTCCGCCGTGGGGTCTTCGGCCAACGCCTCCGCGACATTTGCGGCGACCTGACTCACCACGTCGGACACGTCGGTAATCAGAACGGGACGGAATTCCAGTTTCGCGGATGAGCGAATTCGATCCAACGTCGCCTGGTCGGGAGTCCCGGGGATCGATACGACAATGTTGGTGCCCCCCTGAGTCGTCACCTCTGCTTCACTGACACCCGTGGCGTCCACCCGCTGACGGATAATACCGACCGCTTGGGCAAGTTCTTCTTCTGTCACTGTCGTGCCGACCGCGATTTGCGGGTTCAGGATGATTTGCGTTCCACCCTCGAGGTCCAACGCGAGCTTCGGGGTCCAACCAGCCTTGTCGAAAATCACACCCGACCCAATCATCGCGCCGAATGCCGCAAAAATCACAGCAAGCCAGACGAGCGCACGACGCGCTCGCGAAGAAGTACTCGTTGTTGCCACGATCTACCGGTGAATTACTTGGTCGCGGGCTTTGTCGCCGCGGGCTTCTTAGCGGCAGGCTTCGCTACAGCAGTTTTGGCAGCCAAAGCGGAAGCCGGCTTCTCGACAACAGTCGTCACGGCCTGTCGATGAATGCGAATTTTGGTTCCCGGAGTGGTCTCCAAAAGAATCTCGTTGTCGTCAACGTCAATCGAAAGAATCGTTCCGAAAATGCCGGACGTCGTCATGACATTCGCGCCCTTGACAACCTTGGCCATGAGAGCTTCACGATCTGCTTTTTGCTTGCGAGAATTACGAACCATGAACACAACCATGAGCGCCAGAACGGCGACCATCATGAGGGTAAACGGATCCATGGGCAGTGACCGTCCTTTCTGGACTCGAGGAACACAACGTTCCCATCATAGACCGCTCGGTCGCTCCTTTCCGAGCAATGTCCACGCCGCGGGGGTAGCGACTCGCCCGCGTGGGGTTCGGGCGATAAGTCCAACCCGAACCAGGTACGGCTCGACGACCGATTCGAGAGTGTCGCGTTCTTCGCCGACGGCCGAGGCGAGAGTCGTGATTCCCGCAGGACCGCCGCGAAACGAGTCAATCAATGTGGTCAATACCGCCCGGTCAAGTCGATCCAAACCGTGGTCGTCAATGTCAAAAACGGTCAGCGCAGCGTTCACCGCATCGCGCGACCCAGCTGTATCGTGAACCACGAGGTAGTCGCGGACCCGGCGCAGCAGCCGATTCGCGATTCTGGGAGTACCGCGGGACCGTCGCGCGAGTTCGTTGACCGCGCTGGCGTCGAGTTCGATTCCCAGCAATCTCGCACTTCGACGAATCACGAGTTCGATTTCGCCAACCTCGTAGTACTCGAGGTGCGCCGTGTATCCGAACCGATCGCGAAGCGGCGCCGGCAGAAGTCCAGAACGAGTCGTTGCTCCCACCAGCGTGAAAGGCGCGATCTGCAGCGGGACAGTCGTTGCCCCTGGCCCCTTACCCACCATGATGTCGATTCGAAAATCCTCCATCGCGATGTACAACATTTCTTCGACTCCCCGGGGCAGACGGTGAATTTCATCAATGAAAAGGGTCTCTCCCTCGATCAACGATGACAACACTGCTGCTAAATCGCCCGTGTGCGTAATCGTTGGTCCGCTGGACATGCGGAGTGGCGAGCCCGACTCATGCGCAACGATCATGGCAAGCGTCGTCTTGCCCAATCCCGGAGGACCCGCCAACAAAACGTGGTCAGGAGTTCGGCTCTCCATCTTTGCCGCCGACAACATGACCGACAATTGCGCACGGACCTTTTCTTGACCGATGAATTCGCTCAGTGACCCGGGCCTGAGTGCTCCTTCGAAGACAGAGTCTTGTTCGAGCTCGGTCACGAGTTTCCGCCGAGTGACGCGAGTGCAATCTTCAGACGCTCCGCGAGACTCGCTGTCGGGGCATCGCGGACGACGCCACGAGCTACTTCGCGGGCGGCAGCCTGCGCCCAGCCCAGCCCGGTCAACGCCTCGGCCAGCTCAGTGGACTCTGAGTTGGAGGCCTGTGGCATCTTCCCCGTGAGAGAGACGATGATGAGCGAGGCGGTCTTCTGTCCGATTCCCGGGACAACACGAAACCGCGAATCGTCCCCCGCGTCGACCGCCCCGGCAATCTCGAGAGCAGACATTGTCGACAAAATCCCCAGTGCCGTCCGCGGCCCCACTCCGGTAACTCCACGCAAAATGGTGAAGAGTTGCTTGTCCTCGGCGGTGAAGAAGCCAAACAACAACCATTCGTCTTCGCGTGGGATAAGGACTGTGTGAAGAAACGCGTCCTCGCCAACCCGAAGGGTTGCCGCAACCTCTCGGGGAACGGCAACATGGAGACCGATGCCGTTTGTCTCGATGATGACATCGCCAACGCCGGTCGACGCCACGATTCCACGCACAGTCGCAAGCATGTTGTTCAGCCTACGAGCGCGACGCCTTCACGGCCGCTCGCCACGCGCGTTGAGCCTCGGTTTCGCCCTCGAGGGCGACGTCTCCCCCGCGCCAGGCGTGACAAATCGCCAGCGCCAACGCATCCGCAGCGTCGGCTGGTTTTGGGGGCGCATCGAGTTTCAGAATCGCGGTCACCATTGTCGTTACCTGCTTCTTGTCTGCCCGTCCGTAGCCCGTGACGGACGCCTTGACCTCGCTCGGTGTATGCAGCGCGACCGCGAGCCCCCTCTCCGCTGCGAGGAGTAGCGCGATTCCCGCGACTTGCGCGGTTCCCATGACAGACCGAACGTTGTGTTGGGCGAAAACACGTTCGATCGCGATGACATCTGGGCGAAAAGTGTCGAGCACCAGGTTGAGCCCATCGCGGATTGTCAAAAGTCTTTGCTCTAACGGTGCGTCGGCGGGACTGCGAATCACGGAGACATCAACGAACGACACCGCGCGCGCCGACGCCGAGTCGATTACCCCGACGCCACACCGGGTGAGCCCGGGGTCAACACCGAGGATTCGGGTCACTTACTCATCCGCGTCGAGTTCGTTTTGCACGTCGGCCGAAATCGAGAAATTCGCGAAAACATTTTGTACGTCATCGAGGTCTTCGAGCCCGTCAATCAAGTGAAAAACTTTGCGCGCGGTCGCGGCGTCGACATCGACGGTGAGCGACGGCACGAACTCTGCTTCGGATGAGTCGTAGTCGAGACCCGCTTCTTGAAGAGCGACACGGGTTGCGACGAGGTTCGAGGTGTCGGTGATGACCTCGAATCCGCCGCCGTGATCGACAACTTCTTCGGCACCGGCGTCAAGCACGGCGAGCAGAATGTTGTCCTCAGAGACACCATCGACTTTCGTGATGGAGATAACGCCCTTTCGCGCAAAATTGTAGGCAACCGAACCCGGATCGGCCATTGTCCCGCCGTTGCGGGCCATCGCCGTCCGAACCTCGGCAGCCGCTCGGTTCTTGTTGTCCGTGAGGCATTCAATGAGAAGGGCAACGCCGGATGGCCCGTAACCCTCGTACATGATCGTCATGTAATCGATGGATTCGCCCGATAGACCAGCGCCGCGTTTGACCGCTCGATCAATATTGTCATTTGGCACACTCGCTTTTTTTGCCTTGTACACGGCGTCAGCGAGGGTGGGATTTCCGGCGAAATCGGCGCCGCCCATCTTGGCGGCGACTTCAATGTTTTTGATCAGCTTGGCAAAGGCCTTCGCGCGCTTGCCGTCGATCACGGCCTTTTTGTGCTTGGTTGTCGCCCATTTGGAGTGTCCGGACATTTTCTTCCCTCACTGTCGTTCGAGACGATGTTACCGCTGTGCGCCGGCGACGACGGCGTCCAACCACCACGCGTGGACACGAGATTCACCAACGAGTTCGGGATGAAACGAGATCCCGACACAGTTTCCGGAGCGAACCCCGACGATGTCACCGTTCGGCAGTGACGCAATAACGTCACAGCCTCGAACGTCACGGATAATCGGTGCACGGATAAAAGCCGCCTTGACGGGACCATCACCGATGACCGTCATCTCTATCGACGTCTCGAACGATTCGATCTGAGCCCCGAACGCGTTTCTTTCGATCGCAATATCGAGGCCCCCGAACGTCTGCTGTCCATCGATCGCGCCGATCACTGTTGATGACAAGAGGATGAGACCAGCACAGGTACCAAGAACCGGCAGTCCTCCGTCGATTGCCGAAATCAGCGGCTCGCGAACCTCGAAAATTCGAGACATCTTGTCGATGACGCTCGACTCACCGCCCGGGATGATGAGCCCATCGATACCCCGTAGGTCCGTCGGCGTCCGAACCTGTCGATGCGGCACGCCAAGCCCGTCGAGCACCAACTCGTGTTCGCGAACATCGCCCTGAAGAGCGAGTACGCCTATCGTCAGCTGATTACCAGCCACGCTCGGAAAGGCGATGCGGTGCAGGAAGGTCGGACACATTGATGCCGACCATCGCTTCGCCGAGTCCACGAGAGACTTGCGCGATTACCGAGGCGTCTGTGAATGCCGTTGTGGCTTTCACGATTGCCTTTCCGCGCTCGACCGGGTTTCCCGACTTGAACACCCCTGAACCAACGAAGACGCCGTCAGCCCCGAGTTGCATCATCATCGCGGCGTCGGCCGGAGTTGCCACGCCACCAGCCACGAACAACACGACCGGCAGCTTCTTTTCGCGAGCGACCTGACGAACAAGCTCCAGCGGGGCCTGAAGTTCCTTGGCCGCCACATACAATTCGTCTTCGGACTTCGCGGAGAGTGCCGCGATCTCGCCAAGAATCGTGCGAATGTGTTTCGTCGCTTCTGACACGTCCCCGGTTCCCGCTTCACCCTTGGAACGAATCATCGAAGCGCCTTCGGTGATGCGGCGAAGCGCTTCACCGAGGTTCGTTGCGCCGCACACGAACGGCACGGTGAAGGGCCGCTTGTCGATGTGGTTGACGTAGTCGGCGGGCGACAGAACCTCGGACTCGTCAATGAAATCGACACCGAGTGACTGCAAAACCTGCGCCTCGACGAAGTGTCCGATTCGGGCCTTCGCCATGACGGGAATCGAAACCGATGCGATGATCTGGTCGATGAGGTCGGGGTCACTCATGCGCGCGACGCCACCCTGAGAACGAATATCGGCGGGAACGCGTTCCAACGCCATGACAGCGACCGCGCCGGCGTCCTCCGCAATCTTTGCCTGTTCGGCATTCACGACGTCCATGATGACGCCGCCCTTGAGCATTTCTGCGAGCCCGCTCTTAACGAGAGGGGTTCCGACGGTCTTTTCCGCCATACCTATCACTCCTTGAATTACGCCCAAATGAGCTTGTATTTAGTCTAAGACTCAGCCGGCCAGTGCTGCGCCAGCAGTTCCCTCATCTCGCCCAAAAGTCTCGGCATTGCCTTGGTTTTTGCGATGATGGGGAAAAAGTTCGAGTCGTTTGGCCAGCGCGGGACGATGTGTTGGTGCAGGTGTTCTTGGATTCCTGCGCCGGCCACTTCGCCCTGATTCATCCCTAGATTGAAACCTACACACCCGGTTGCGGCAGTGAGAACTCGCATTGCGATTTGTGTCAACAATCCGATTTCGGCTACTTCTTCCGGTGTCGCCAGGTCGTAGGTAGCAACGTGACGATTCGGGCAGACCATGAGATGCCCAGAGTTGTAGGGGAAAAGGTTCATGATCACGTAGGCGTGTTCCCCGCGGTACACAATGAGTCCGTCTTCGTCACTGCGTTCGGGAGCCGCACAAAACGGGCAGCGCGACCGATCGTCTTCCTTGTTCAGGTAGACCATGCGGTGGGGAGTCCACAACCTCTCCATCCCGTCCGGGTCTCCGGCGAACAGATCACTCGGTTCGGTGGTCATGACTACAGCTCGGTCGAGCGCGATGAAATGATTCCCGTGATGCGCTCGATCGCAACGTCAACCGGGATGCCGTTTTCTTGTTCGCCGTTTCGAAACCGGAAACTTACCGCGTTGTTTGCACGATCCTCTTCACCCGCGATGACGATGTACGGAACCTTCTGAAGAGTGTGGTTGCGAATCTTTTTTTGCATACGGTCGTCGGATGCGTCCAGTTCCGCCCGAATCCCGGCTTGCTTCATTCGGGCGACGACATCACCCAGGTATTCCGCGTATTCCTCCGCGACGGGAACGGCAACGGCCTGAACCGGCGCGAGCCACACTGGGAACGCCCCCGCATAGTGTTCGAGTAGAACGCCGAAGAATCGTTCGACCGAGCCGAAGAGTGCACGGTGAATCATGACGGGACGCTGGCGCGATCCGTCCGATGCGGTGTATTCGAGACCAAAACGCTCGGGCAAGTTGAAATCAAGTTGAATTGTCGACATCTGCCAGGTTCGACCGATCGCATCGCGCGCTTGAACCGAGATCTTGGGTCCGTAAAACGCGGCACCCCCCGGGTCGGGGACAAGAGTCAGCCCCGATTCGGTCGCAACCTTTTCGAGAGTCGCGGTAGCGGCATCCCACATCTCGTCCGCTCCAACAAACTTGTCGCTCTGGGGGTCTCGAGTCGACAGCTCGAGATAGAAATCATTGAGACCATAGTCACGCAGCAGGGTGAGAACGAAGTCGAGAACCTTGACGAGTTCTTCCTCCATTTTCTCGGGGGTCGTGAAGATGTGTGCGTCGTCCTGTGTCATGCCGCGAACACGCGTCAAGCCGTGGACGACACCCGACTTCTCGTATCGGTAAACGCCACCGAATTCGAACAGACGCATTGGCAGGTCGCGATAGGAACGTCCCTGCGAGCGGTAAATCAGAATGTGGAACGGGCAGTTCATCGGTTTGAGGTAGTAATCAACCCCCGCGCGCGTAATCTCGCCGGCCTCGTTGCGAACCTCGTCGAGATGCATGGGCGGGAACATCCCGTCCTTGTACCAGGCGAGGTGTCCGGACGTTTCGAACAGGTTCTGCTTGGTG
>JBEENB010000017.1:0-23525 GCA_041192365.1 Actinomycetota bacterium
CCTCCCAAGAAATAAGTGGGTAACATGGACTGGTACGGGAGACGTCGCATAGTTCGGCCTAGTGCACCACCCTGCTAAGGTGGAGTTCCCTTTAGGGAGCCGTGGGTTCAAATCCCACCGTCTCCGCTCGGTAACGATTCACCGCGATGCTTGGGACCAAAGGAGATTCACCATGGCAACTACACGAGTAGTTGTTCACGTTGGACCTATGAAAACTGGGACAACGGCGATTGGCGCTTACTTTTCTGCGGCACACCGAGCCGGAATTCTTCCATCTGACGTCATTTATCCCGCGGGTGATTTGTGGTTTCCCGCGGCGGGAAGCATCACAAAACACGGCCAACTCGCCGATTATTTGTACCCAGAGGGACGCCGAGAAGCTGGTCGCAAAACAGCGATTCAAACCCCGGACAACATCGCACGCAAAGTTCGGGATCTCGCGGCGCATGTCGCCAAAGGACGCGGTTCACGGAGGACCGCAGTGTTCATCAGCGAAACGTTAGTCGGTCGAGCGAACCTCGGACGCTTGGTGGATCTGCTGAAGGCCGAGTTTGACGAAGTGGTTTTCGTTCTCGCCGTGCGGTCGCCCGTGGAGGCAACTCAATCGCTTCTCGTTCACAAAATCAAAGAGTGGCGATCAGATCGCGCCGATCTCGATTTGTTCGGGATGCTCAAGCACCGCAATGGATCGGTCGGCTACGATTATCGGCGCATGCTTTCGCAGTTGCACGAACTGCCCATCGACGAGTTTTTGTTAATTCCCTATTTTGAAGACGAATCAGACGGGTATGCCGTCGTTGACCGTTTCATGAAAATTGTGACGGGAAAACCGGCCATTCGATTAGAGGGTGATTTTGGATCGCGCCGCATTCACCCCAGCCTGCCGTTGTCGTCGTTGAAGCGTCTTGTCGCTCTGAAGAAGTTAAAACCCTACGTCGAGCGCGTTCCGTTTCTTGCCGCGATCATTCAGTCACTCTTCCTCCGTATCTTGAATGCGGATCGATCCAAAGTGATGCTAGCGGGATTCAGCACCCGTTCGTCTGATTCCGGAGATTGGGTGATTTCCCAAGAAGAACGTGCGCGGATAATTGAACTCTACGGAAATCTCGGGGACGACCTCCGGAAGGCATTGGGCGCCCGATCAACTCAGGCAGAATGGCGTTCGTGGTTTAAGGCGACGGGGATCTAAATGGCAAAGGTTCGACTCCTTGTCCACCTGGGGCCGATGAAAACCGGGACCAGCTCGTTTGCGTATCATTTTTCGCGACTCGCGTCAGCCGGAAAGCTTCCTCAATCCGTGATCTATCCAACGGGCGAATTGTGGTTTCCCGCTCGGGGCGAGATTGTCAAACATCACGATCTCGTCGAGCTTGCGCTTGCGCCACTCAACGCGTCCGGAGAACGTCGACGTAGCACCGATGCGACCCCCGCTCTCATCCGTGGACGTTTGTCTGCAATTGTGGCTGAGGCGACCACACGAGTCGGGGATGTTCGTGTGGTGATGGTGTGTGAGATTGGCGATCAACGCGCCACTCCCAAACTCGGAAAAGTTTTGCGGGAGTATTTTGATTCTGTGGATTTTGTCATCGTTGCGCGCGACCAGCCAAGCGCAATCCGATCCTTGATTGCACAACAGATTCGGATGTGGGACCGCACCGACGGAACCGCTCTCGATTCCAATGCCTTTACCCGCAAACACGCGGCGCGCGGGTCTTATGATTATGCGCGGTTGTGGGACAAGTGGAACACGGGCGCCGAGGATTACTCGGTGCACTTTGTTCCGTATCGATCCGGCGTTGACACAACTGATCTGTCACAAGACGTTTTCAGCGCCGCTGGGTTCGGCGATTTTCCGCACAGTCCAGACCTGAGCAACGGGGAAAGAATTCATTCAACCTTCTCCCACAAACGGATGAGCGATTTGGCAACAATCAAAAGTTGGGCGCTCCGTTTCGGTATGATTCCGGGGGCTCCCGGGCTGTGTCGGTGGCTCTTTCATTTTGTGGTGCGGCGGGCACACGCCGAGATAAAGCGCAACGCTATCCAACCCAGCGACACCTGGACACTCTCTCCCGCCGAACATTCCTTCATTGTCGAGAAATATCGCACATCCAACAAACAATTCCGCGAGAAATTGGGGGCCGAGGGCAACAACGCTCGATGGACTGAATGGTTTGCGCGAACTCTGGACCCGGTGACATGACCGTCACTCGCGCGCTCGTCCATCTTGGCCCCGTCAAGACGGGAACCACTGCGCTGTCCCGCTATTTCACGCTCACCAATCGATCTGGTACGACTCCGAAATCCATCGTCTTTCCCACGGGGGATCTCTGGTTCGGAGAGGACGGCAATATTGTTCGCCAGCGCTACGAGATGGAAGGACTGATGAGTAAAGCCCATCGGCCCCCGGGAAACGAGTCGGACGCGTCCCTGCCGGGAAGTGATGTGGACATCGCGTTGGCCAAGGTTTCTGACGCGCTTCGCGCGACAAAGTTAAAGTCCGCAACGGCGGTCTTCGTGGTCGAGACCGGGCTACCACGCTTTGATCCGCGCCACCTCAACGCCGTGATGCGGCGACACTTCGACGTTGTGGACTATCTGTTTATCGCGCGCCGGCAAGACAAACTAGTGAGTTCGATCATCGCCCAGCACATGAAAATGCGGGAAAAGCGATGGGCAACACTCAGCCCACGCTGGGAAATGTTGAAAGTCCCCCGACTTCGCGATTTCGCTGCCCTGGATTATGCCGCCCAATACCGACGGTGGGTGGACGGGGTCGGCGCGGATCATGTTTTCGTCGTGCCATACGACGAAGACGACCACGGTTCATTCGGGACAATCGATCGAATCTTCGAATTTGCTAACTTGGGGGTCGCTCCTCGAGTTGAGGGTATCGAAGGGTTGCGCATTCACCCGACCTTTTCGACATTGGGAATGAAGAAAATGGCGTGGCTAAAATCCATCACGCGTGTTGCGTGGCTCTGGCCACCATTTCGTCCGCGTTTGACCGAGGCGTGGACGTCGCGGTTGTTCACTTACCACAATCAGGCGATCGACGGTTTGCCTGACGATGACGGAACTCCTTTTGAACCGTGGACGCTGTCGGCGTCAGATCGCCGCTGGGTGATGCGCAGATTTCTTACCTCCAACCGAACGTTACGGTCCATGCAGTCCTCGTACGGTGCGAGCTGGGATGAGTGGATTCGCCAAGTAGAGGAGAACTCCCGGTGACGAAACCTATTGCCCTTGATATCACCGCGATCGCGGAGATGAATTTCACGACGGGTGTGCAGCGCGTGATACGCCAATTTGTCGCGGCACACTCCGACGAAATCGAATTCATTCGATACGACTATGACGCAAACGTGTGGCGAAGCGTCCCCGAACTAGGAAGTATCGTGGTGCGCGAAAGAGGCGGAATCGTTGCGCAAGCCCGAGCGGCGGCGGAAAAAGCAACAGTCGGCGTCGTTCACATGGCGCGCCGTACGTCCCCCCGCAACCTCTTGCGTGAAGTTCCATTCGCACGACCGGCTTACTTCTGGCTGAAGGATTTCATCGCTCGCAACCTACAGTCGCAAGCGGTTGAACGAACCTATTCACTCAGGTCTCAACCAATCTGGGAGCCGAATCCGAATCAGACCTATCTCATGATGGACATCCCAGTAAAACTGATGCACACGTGGGCGATGCAAGACGTCTTTGCGACGAAGGTCATGCGCAGCATCATCTATGTGCACGATTTGTTTCCGTTGTCTCATAGGAATCTTTTTGAGCGAGAAAACATTGGCGGTGTCCGCAGCCTTCACCTTGAATACCTCGACGCGGTCAGCGATGCAACCGATGTCATCACGAACTCCGAATTCACATTGAGCCAATATCGCCGCTTTCTCGAGCTGCTTGAAACGGGAACGAATCACGAGCAGAATCGTTCGGTCGTCTACCTTCCGTGGCCGCACTTCAGTGCTAGCGGGGCCAAAGACGATTCTGTTGCCAAACGAATTTTCCAGGATGCGTCAATTCGAGTCCTCCTGATTGGGCAACTGGACAAAAGAAAAAACTTTCACGTGGTGGTCTCGGCAATTCGCGAACTTCTCAAGAACGGGGAAGACGCGCGTCTTGGAATTCTCGCGGGCTACTCAATGATGACCGACAATGTGTTGCAGAGCGCCCTTGACGCGTGCACCCCAGAACAGCGCTCACGTATCAGTATCGAGGGAATCGTATCGGACGCCGAACTTCTCGCGATTTATGACGCCGTTGATGTTGTCGCGGTTCCATCGCTCGCCGAGGGGTACGGTCTGCCCGTCGTCGAAGCGCTGTCGCGCGGAAAGCGAGTTCTTGTGGCGAATTCGACCGCCCTGCCGGAACTTGCGACGAAGTTCGACAACAGCGCAGTGACGATTATCGAGCCGTTTGATGTCCAGGGTTGGGCTGACGCTATCCGGCGCACCAACCAACTTCCCCCACTTCCGCCGGTGAAATTGTCACCGGAGTTCCCCAAGAGCTGGCGCGAGTTTGGCACGAGAATCATGGCGAAACCGCGGCGACGATGACACCCGACAACAACCATTGGCAGCAACGAACCGCAAACCCACGTTGACTGAGTTGCCGTAAGCGCCCTAAGCCTCCTCATCGTCCTCGGTCGGATCGGGCATAATGACGCGGGCAATACGGTTCGACACCCTCTCAACGACGGTCATCGCCGTCAATGTTGTCCGGAGTGACATTGCCATGAGAACGATGAGCAACTTGTTGAGCGCCGAATCATTGCTGTTCACAGCAAAAAGCCACGATTCCATTGCGGCAGCACCGATCGTGCCCGGGACAACGAGGAGAACTAAGGGCCAAATCACCGTGAAACGAAGGATTGGAATCTTGGCCTTAAGCCGAATACGTTCGGTGTGAACGTGAATTTCGGTTGAATCACTGTCGGCTCCCTCATCCTGCAGTTTGTCCCGCAGCGCCGCGTGGTCCTTTTCATTTTGCTCAAACCCGGCCAGCCACCTTTTCACGGCGGTGGGGAGATAAATAAGTATCGCCGAAACGAGGACGACCAGCACAATCGCGGACGGGTAGTAGCCGAACGCAATCAACGAACAAACGACACCGATGACGGCACTGACAGCACTCCCCATCTGAAACACCATGAGCAGAAGCCGACTTCTGCCAAACATGTGCCGTCGCCGTTGTTGAATCGCAAGCCCATCCAGACCGTCGTCGAGTTCTTTCAGCGTGATTTTGCCGAGACGCGACGTGTTCCGCTTCCGCAAGAAATAGGTTGGGACTCGCAGAAGGTAACCACCAATTATCGTGACAGCAAACACAATGAGAATGAAATCCCATGGTGGAAGCTCACGAATTGCCACGATAAAGGTTTTGAGCCACGAGAACGATTTCATCCAGGCGGGAACAGTGTCCGCGAGAACCATTCCGAACAGCAAAAGTCCGAGGAACGTCGTCAGAAACGCCAATACAATTCGGTACGTCAATTCCCAACGGAAGCTGCGACAGAGGAAATAGAACTCGTGCATGTCAATCAGATTCGACGGCTGAGAACGAGTCCCAGCAGCTTCTGCACAGAATCCTCCACGGGCTGCGTCCCGTCAAGTGTCACATCGGCCGCGAGCGGCACTTCGTAGCCCTGGCCAACTCCGGTCATCTGCATCGACTTGTCGGCCTGGCTGCGAGCGTAGAGGCCTTTGGGATCACGCTGCATACAAATCTCAAGCGGGGTGTCAACGAAGACCTCGATGAAATCTCCGTCAGCAAAGCGCTCCTTTGCCATTTCGCGATCCTCACGGAACGGCGAGACGAGTGACACGATAACGACGATTCCCGCCTCCATCATGAGCTCTGCAACGCGTGCGACCCGGCGCACGTTTTCTTTGCGGTCTTCAGGCGAGAACCCGAGATCCTCGGACAGTGTCGATCGAACGGTGTCTCCGTCGAGGGTAAATGACCGAAGCCCAAGCGTGATGAGCGACTTTTCGAGTTCGTCGGCGACGGTACTCTTTCCTGAACCAGGAAGACCGGTCAGCCAGAGGACGCACGAGCGTAAACCATTGAGTTTTTCGCGTTCGGCGCGGTCCACAGCGAAATCGTGCTTGACGACGTCCGATTCGCGCACGAGCGGGTGTTTGGACATTCCCGCCGCAACCGTCTTCGCAGTGAGGCGATCGACGAGGATGAATCCACCGGTGTGAAGTGATTCGGCATAGGGGTCGAGCAGAATCGGTCGGTCGGTGACTATCTCGACGCGCCCAATGTCATTGACCTCGAGTGCGCGGCCGCGAGCCTGCTCCCCGGTCGTTATGTCGCGAACGTAACGGACGGTCTCGACTCGAGCGGGAATCTCGATAGGACCGCTCCGCAGGATGTAGGAAGCGTGAGTATCCAGGGGCTTGGTGTCAATCCAGACGAGGTCGGCGAGGTGCGCTCGCGACGAGGGGATTTCGCCGGTCGCACCGACAATGACGTCGCCACGAGCGATGTCGACCTCGCGATCGAGCGTGACATGAACCGCCTGTGCGTCTCCTGCCGATTTAGTTTCGTTGGGCGCGTAAATTCCGGCAATGATCGCTTCGGTCATGGCGGGCCACACGCGAATGGTGTCACCGACGGTGACGGTGCCGCGCGCAATGGTTCCGGCGTACCAGCGGACGTCACCAGCTTTAGACACGAACTGCACGGGAAGACGGAGGCTTCCATCGCCACCCGATCGGTTGAACGTGCGCTCTTGGTCGAGCAGCGACAGAATTGTTACCGAATTCTCCCACGACATGTTCTCGGACGGAACGGTGACGTTGTCACCGACCATGCCGGACACAGGGATGTAGGTGATGTCCTCGAAACCAAAGGGCTCAAATCGTCGGCCGAGTTCCTCGATGATTCCATCGAAAACTGACTTGTCGTAACCGACCGCATCCATCTTGTTGACGGCAACCACGATGTGCTTGACACCCATGAGCGAGTTGATAGCCGCGTGACGGACAGATTGATCACGGACACCCTTGACCGCATCGACAAGAAGCAAACCGACGTCTGCCTCGCTGGCGGCGACAGCCATGTTTCGCGTGTACTGCTCGTGCCCGGGTGAGTCCGCAAGGATTGCGCGTCGCCCTGACGGCAAATACACGTGACGGTGGGCGACGTCGATGGTGATGCCCTGTTCGCGCTCGGATTCGAGGCCATCGGTCAGTTGGCTGTAATCAACCTCGCCGTTTGCCATGAGGCGCGAATTGTCGATTTCATCGAGAGGAATCGAATTGGTCTCGACCAAGAGTCGACCGAGAACGGTTGATTTGCCATCGTCCACGGCGCCGCAGACGACGATTCGAAGAAGTGCGCTCGACATTAGAAATACCCCTCGTGCTTTTTGCGCTCCATCGACGACGCACCTTTTCCGTCGATCAGACGGCCGGATCGTTCTGATGTTGTCGAGAGGGACAATTCGGCGATGATTTCGTCCACCGAGGCCGCCTCGCCCGTGTCTGCCGCAGTAAGCGGGTAGCAACCCAGTGTCCGGAATCGAATTCGGCGGTTTACGATTTCTTCACCTGGCTCGAGAGGGTATCGGTCGTCATCGATCATGATGAGCTGTCCGTTGCGTTCGACGGTCGGGCGTTCCTTGGAAAAATACAGGGGCACAACGTCCAGTTTTTCGCGTCGGATGTACTTCCACACGTCAAGTTCGGTCCAGTTCGATATGGGGAACGCACGCATTGTCTGACCCGGCTTGAGTGTCGAGTTGACGGTGTGCCAAAACTCGGGTCGTTGGCTTGACGGGTCCCAGGCGTGCCCCGGTTCACGCAGGCTGAACATGCGCTCCTTGGCCCGTGAACGCTCTTCGTCACGACGAGCACCGCCGAGGGCGACATCGTATTCCCCGGCATCGAGCGCCGCGCGAAGAGCTACGGTCTTCATTAACCGGGTGTATTCGTCTGCCCCGTGGGTAAATGGTGTGATTTTGTCGTCACGTCCATCGGGGTTTGTATGAACAACGAGGTCGAGGTTGTTCGCACGCGCAGTGTCATCGCGGAACTTGATCATTTCCTTGAACTTCCACGTCGTGTCAATGTGCAACACGGGGAACGGAACGGGTGCGGGGGCAAATGCCTTGACCGCGAGACGCAACAACACGGTCGAATCTTTACCAATGGAATAAAGAATGACGGGCTTCTGGAAGGCGCTCGCAGCCTCACGAATCATCCAAATCGCTTCGGCTTCGAGGGCGTCGAGGACGGCATCTTCGTCGTTAGACCTCTTCGAATTCATACGCTCAAGCCTACCGTCTCCCAAACTTGCCACGGGTTGAGAGACGGGTGGCTAGATCGCCACAAAACTCGAATGTGTTGTTGCGAGGCGAAACGGCGATTCGATTCGAGTGAAGATGTCGTCAATTAGGCTGAGAATATGAATCGGATGCTCATCACCGGTGGTGCGGGTTTCATCGGCTCTAATTTCGTGCACCACGTCATCGATCACACGGAATGCCAGGTCACTGTGCTTGACGCATTGACGTACGCCGGCAACCAGACGTCGATCGAATCCGTCCTAGGCGACCGCGCGGTGTTCGTTCACGGGAACATCTGCGACGGCGAACTGGTGAACCGTTTGATCGCCGAGACGGACGTCGTGGTTCATTTTGCGGCGGAATCGCACAACGACAATTCCCTCAACGATCCACGCCCGTTCGTCGACACCAACATCGTGGGGACATTCACGCTGATTGAAGCGGCCCGACGGCACGGAACGCGGTTTCATCACATTTCAACAGACGAGGTCTATGGCGACCTTGAATTGGACGATCCGGACCGATTCACCGAGAACACCCCTTACAACCCATCAAGCCCGTATTCCGCGACCAAGGCGGGGAGTGACCTCTTGGTAAGGGCCTGGGCTCGTTCCTTCGGCCTGCAGGCGACACTGTCCAACTGTTCCAATAACTACGGGCCGTATCAACACATCGAGAAATTCATCCCACGCCAGATCACCAACGTCCTGTCGGGCATTCGACCCAAGCTTTATGGAACGGGCGAAAACGTGCGCGACTGGATTCACGCCGACGACCACAGTTCGGCTGTATTGCGGATCGTCGAGCGTGGCGAAATCGGAGAGACCTATCTGATTGGCGCTGACGGCGAAAAGTCGAATCTCGAGGTGTTGCAGATTATTCTCGGCGCGATGGACCAGTCGAGCGATTCATTCGATTTCGTCACGGATCGCCCTGGGCATGACCTGCGTTATGCGATTGATTCGACCAAACTCCGTAACGATCTCGATTGGCTTCCGCGCTATACAAATCTCGAAGCGGGCATCGCTGCGACAATCGCTTGGTACACCGAAAATCGCATGTGGTGGGAAAACGACAAGAAGTCGGTCGAAGAGTTCTATCGCTCACAAGGACAGTGAGTGATGATGCACGATGTCGTGAATCGAGCCCGAGAGGCTCAACGTGAATGGGCGCTCGTCCCTATTGGCAAACGCGCCGCTATCGCCCGTCGATTTTCCCAGTTGGTTTATCGTAATCAGCCTGAAATTCTGGACTCCATTCAAACGGAAACACAGAAAAACCGACTCAGTGCGTTCGAAGAAGCCGTGGACGCCGCCCAACTCGCCCATTACTACGGGCGACGAGGCCCAGGGCATTTGCGGTCGGCCCGCCGCCGCGGCGCAATCCCGTTTTTGACCCGCGCCATCGAGTACCAACGCCCTATCGGAGTTGTCGGGGTCATCACTCCGTGGAATTACCCCTTCACGCTTCCTGCTTCTGACGTGATTCCTGCCCTCATTGCGGGAAATGCGGTTGTGCTGTTGCCCGATGCCGCCACCCCCGTAACCGCGGACATCGTTGAACGATTGTTGCGTGAGGCTGGCCTGCCGGCGGGTGTCCTGACTGTCGTTCACGGAGGTGGACGCGTTCACGGGGACGATCTCGTCGCGAATGCTGACTACATCATGTTCACGGGATCAACCGCAACGGGACGCTCTGTTGCCGAAAAGTGCGCGACTCGGCTTATCGGATTTTCCGGGGAGCTTGGTGGAAAAAACCCCATGATTGTGCTCGGGGACGCCGATGTCGAGGCGGCTGCCCACGCTGCTACTAGATCGTGTTTTTCAAATTCCGGGCAATTGTGCGTCAGCATCGAACGCATCTATGTTGTCGACGAACTGCACGACCGTTTTCTCGCCGAATTCACCCAACACGTTCGCAACATGAAACTGGGCGCGGGCATGGACTGGGAAATCGATATGGGCCCGCTGATTTCTGTCGCGCAATTCAATCGGGTGACGTCACAGGTCGCCGATGCGGTGAAACGCGGAGCCACGGTCGTCGAGGGGGGATCCGCACGCCCCGACATCGCTCCAACTTTTTTTGAACCGACCATCCTCACTGATGTGACCGACGACATGGAACTCGGTGCGGGGGAAACGTTCGGCCCCGTCGTGTCTGTTTATCGTGTCGCGGACGATACCGAAGCGATTCGTCGTGCCAACGAATCCGAATACGGGCTGAACGCAAGTCTCTGGACTACTCACGCCGCTGACGTCGCCTCACAGATTCGTTCGGGAACAATCACCGTGAACGAAGGATTTTCCGCGAGTTGGGCTTCCCACGGTGCACCGATGGGCGGGATGAAAACTTCGGGTATGGGTCGACGCCATGGGCGCGAGGGAATCCTCAAGTACACGGAGTCTCAAACGGTTGCTACTCAGCGACTCCACGGAATCGCCCCAGTCGGCTCGCAATCTAACCGCAACTTCGCGGGAATGCTAAATCGTCTGCTCGCAATCTGGAATCGACTCTCGTGAATCGCCAGATACGAGTGTTCTCCTCGCGCGTCCTCGTGACGGGAGGCGCGAGTGGCCTTGGCCGTCAATTGGCTCTTCAGTCGGCGAGGCGAGGCGCATCGGTGATCATTTGGGATCGCGATAAGGCGGGCGGTCAACGCGTGTGCGATGAGGTTCGGGCGGTGGGCGGCGCGGCTCAATCGTTCGAGATCGACATCACCGACCGAATCGCTGTCGATAAGGTCGCCGAGCGAACAGGCGCGGTCGACGTCGTTATCAACAACGCCGGCTTGGTCACGGGCGAATGGTTTCTCGACGCGCCTCCTGACAAGATCGAGCGACTTTTCCAGGTGAATGTCCTCGCGCTGTATTGGGTGACGCGCGCGTTCCTGGGCGGGATGTCCGCCCGTAATCGCGGATGTGTCGTCACGATAGCCAGCGCGGCCGGGCTCGTCGGTGTCGCCCAACAGACAGACTATTCCGCGAGCAAGTTTGCTGCCGTCGGGTTCATGGAGTCGCTTCGAGCCGAATTGCGGGCCCAGGACTCGGCCGTCAACACGCTGACCGTGTGCCCGTTTTATATCAACACGGGGATGTTCGACGGCGTTCAAACCAAGTTCCCTGCGCTATTGCCGATTCTTGATGAGGTTGTCGTCGCCGGTCAAATCCTTGATGCGATTGAACGCGGTCGTCCGATGTTAGTTCTGCCGTGGTTCGCGCGGACGCTACCGTTGGTTCGATTACTTCCGATCCGGGCTTTCGACCGAGTTGCGGACTTCTTCGGCATTAACAAGACGATGGAGTTTTTCCGCGGGCGAAGCCACAAAGGGCGCTGACCACCAGGTTTTGGCGCGCTAAGCCCCTCTGATAGACTCGTCAAGTTGTCGCGAGGCAACGTGCGCCTGTAGCTCAACGGATAGAGTATCTGACTACGGATCAGACGGTTGGGGGTTCGAATCCCTCCAGGCGCACTCCACATCATCCAAAATCCCGCGGATAAACGTGCATGCTCATCAGCACGGACATATGAGTTGAACGCGCTGGTCCGTATTCGACTAGCGCAGCGACACTAAGGCTTAGGCGGTTCTTTTTCACCCTTTTGCCACTTCGCCGGGGCGATATTCGTCTCGAATGAATCCTTGTAGATAACAGTGTTGCGCGACGCGATAAGTGGTTTCGTGATGGCGTGATGTCCCCATGGGTCTGAACTGTCGAGAGAACACGTTCGTGAAACCCAGTGCCCAGGCGTGCTGAGGCTTTCGCGCCGAGGCCAGGACACATGATCAGGGCTGAAGACACCAGACGGGACGGATTCTGTTTCTGAGCAAAATCCCAGCCAGACATTTGCGTCGCCGGCACGGAACCTGATTGGATGTGCGAAGTGGGGATCGGGGTCGCCCAAACCTGAGGGAAAGGGTGCGCGAGTTCCGTCAAATCCGCGCGGCGGATGCAGCGTGTGGGCGCCCTGCCCCAGAATGACCGAAGCGCCGAGAATCGACAGTGCCCGCGAAACGGTATGGGACGCGAACTCTGAATTGGGCATCACCCCGATCAGAACACCCGCGATATTGACAAGGGCGACGGCCGGCGAGGTTTCGGATGCGGTGAAAGAGAAGTAGCCGGAATTGGGCGTGACGATGAGAATTTCCGCCGCCGCAATCCCGGCGGGGCGATGTCCTCCTATTACCAGGGCATTGTGTAACGTCGCGTAATCCTGATTTTCAGCAAGCCAGTCATGGCGGGAACCCGATGCAGTGGGCAAAACGACCAAATGAGGGAAACCGTCAACTCTGGCTGGGGGCGGGGGGATCTCAGACGGGTTGCCCGACCAGACGCTGATGGTGACGTCGAACGGAGCGATAGCGATATCGGTCACGTCCAGCGAGTGGACGCGAATGTCGGGATTCCGCCTCCGCGGCGCGACCGGAACTCGTGCTGACCCCATATCGATTTCAGCTACGACTACCCCGACGCCATAATCGTTGGAGGCGAGCACAATCGCGTCGCGGTCGATGATGCAGCTACCGCCGCTGAACACAACTCCTCGGTCGGTACCGATCAGGTCTGCCGCGATTATCGGTATCCCGTATTCCGCCGCGCGGAGTGTCCAGGAGGCGCTCGGCGCAGGCTCCGCGACCCAGGCGGTGGGAAAAAGAATCGCCTGGGCGCCCCGTGTCACCGCTGACTCGATCGGCTCGGGGTAATCCAGATCGGCACAGATTAAGGGGGCAACGCGTCCGATCGGGGTGTCCCACAGCGGTGGAATCGAGTCACCCGCGGTAGCCCACGAAAGATCTTCGACAAAGAGGCACGTCTTGTCGTAATGCCCCACCACCTCGGTCGGCGACACGAGCGTGCAGCGGTTGGTGAGTCGTCCGGTGGGCGCGTCGACGGCGGGGTGACCGATAACGAGCCACGAGCCGCTCTCCTTCGCCAATGCGGCCCATTGGGCTTGAGTATCGGGGTCGCTGCATTTCACGGCGTGCGGCAGTATTTCGGCGGCACTCGACCAGATATAGCCCGTCATTGCCATTTCGGGGAACACGACAATCGCGGGCGCTGGACCACCACCGGCCAGCAGGAGGTCGCGCGCCAGGTTCAGATTCGCGTCGACATCGCCGTGTACGGGCTCGAACTGCAACGCGCCCACTCGGACGCGGGAGTTGCCGGGATTTTCGTCAGATGGGGTCACGCTAAAAAACAATCACGGAACGCGTGCGCTCACCCCGTCGCATCGCGTCGAGCGCTTCATTGACGTCGTCGAGCCCCACCCGATCCGAAATCAGGTCGTCGAGAGGCAACTTGCCCGCGAGGTAAAGTTCCGCGATTCGCGGGAAGTCAACGAGTGGTACAGAACCCCCGTAATTTGAGCCGATGAGAGTGAGTCCAAGTTCGGCGAAGCTCAGTGGTTCAATGGTTGCGCGATGACCAACGGGGGGAAGTCCGACAATGACTGCGGTCCCGCCCGCTCGCGTGATGAGGGGAAGCTGCTCGATGCTTCCCACGCGACCGATTGCCTCGAAAGAATAGTCGACGCCATCGGCGACGATTTCCTTGATTCCCGCGACCATGGTGTCGCCCGCAACGACTGTGTGCGTCGCGCCGAGCCGCATCGCGGCATCCAGCTTTTCGGTGCTGATATCCACCGCGATGATGGGGTGCGCACCGGCAAGCGCGAGGCCCATGATGACCGAGAGCCCTACGCCTCCGCAGCCGATCACAACGGCCGATGACCCGGCGGTCACCTTGGCATTGTTGAGGACCGCACCCACGCCCGTGGTGACGGAACAGCCAATCAGGCTCGCGACGTCAAACGGGACCTCACTGGGAATCACAACAACAGCCGATTCGGGTGCAACGGTGTACTCCGCCATTGTTCCGAGGCCTAGATAGGGGAAAACCTGTTTACCCTCAATGGTGTGGCGCGTGGTGCCGTCAGGCATGACGCACTCAACCGAGCGCGTGCGCGTGCACGCCCACGACTTACCCTCGGCGCACGATCGGCACTTTTGGCACGGTGCGAACCACGAGAGGATTACGTGATCTCCTGGGCTAACGGTGGTGACGCCGGCACCCACTGATTCCACGACTCCTGCTCCTTCGTGGCCCAAAACAGTGGGAGTCGGCATCGGCCATTCGCTATCAACAACGTGGCGGTCAGAACCGCAAACGCCCGATGCACCCATTCGAATCAGCACCTCGCCGGTTTTTGGATTGTCGAGCTCGACGGTAACAATGTCGAGTCGGTCTGATTCGCCGGTGTGGACAGCCGCTTTCATCGAACGGGGCATCGGGAGTTCCTATCTAAGGGGTTGTTATTTCTTTGCGGATTCGAGCTCGGTCGGCAATTCATAGCCGCCGCGCCCGGATTTGGCCGAGTTCAACAGTGGCGTGAGCAACAGGTGCAGCACAAAGGAAACCGCCACGGCCGGAACAGACGCGGTCGTCCAGTTGAACAGCGCATCGGTTTCCAACGTCATCGGGTTGTACAACCAGAGGTACGCTCCAACACCAGCAAGAGATGAGATCATCGCCGCGAGGTTGAAACCGCCGTGGAAGTGGTACCGCGACTTACTACCCGGCGCATACAGCGCGCCGAGGTTAATCCGCTGCTTGCGCAAGACGAAGTAATCCGCGATGACCGTTCCACACACAGCCGAGAGGAACGCACCCGAGAAGGTGACGAACAGCAGGAACTGGTCGTACAGCAATCCTGGGAAGAAACTCACGATTGCTGCGGGAACCAGGAAGATTGCCGCGAGAACTTCCCATCGGGTGGTGGCGAAGAGTTTTCCACTCGCCTGACGCAAGGCCAGAGTGTTGGAATACACGATGGACGCGAGAGACGTGATGTTGGCGAAGGCGATAAACAGCAACGCAATCACTCCGAACACCGCTCCACCTGCCGTCATCAACCACACCGTGGGGTCCCAGTCGCCGAGAGTAAGTGCCGACGCCATTCCCACCAATTGCGCGATGATGGTCACGATTGCGAGACCAATAAACGCGGGCCACAGCGACGCCTGGGGGGACTTCGTGAGGCGCCCGAGGCTTCCCATGATGGGCCACCACGAGAAAGCCACGCCGAGGTTGAACTCAACAGCGATAGCGAAGTTCAAAGCTGGGTCGTCAAACGGCGCGAGCGGGGCTGCGGCCATCAGGTCGGTCCATGTCGTTTGAGTGAACAGGTAGATGATCAGTCCGACAATCACGAGCGCCAACCCGGGAGCAACGATTCGGTTGAACGCCTTAATCGAGACCGGGCCCTTGGCGACGAGCGCCCACGCGGCGGCGATACAGATCAGTGCGAACACCGTGACCAGAATCGAGTTGGGGTCAATGGCAGTCCCGAAAACCACGTTCGAAACCTGTGCCGTTGCGCGACCAAACATCGCTCCCAGCAGAGCCGACCAACCGACCTCGGTGAAGGTGATCACGGTGAAGAAAATCAACGCGACCCCACCAAAACCAAAAATGCTCCGAAGGATGGTGTACTGCTCGACTCCGTAACGGCTGCTGATCACCGTCGTGGCGAGCAACATGATGATGACACCGGCAACGTTGCCGATGATCATGGCGGCGATACCTTGACCGAAGCCGACAAACAGCGCGGTTGCACCACCAACCAAGAATGCCCAGGTGGCGATGGCGAGGCCGATGTTGACCCAGGCGAAGTCGGCGAATCCCCACTCGCGCTCGTTCTTGAGAACGGGGAACGATCCGAATGTTCCTGCTTGACGAACTGCTTCTTGAGTTTGTGACATTAGAGCGAAACCACCAATCCGATAGCTAAAGTGACGAAAACGATAATCCACGCCGTCCACAATTCGGACGACGTGAGTGCCCGATGGGACTCGTGACCCGCTTCGTCTGACTGAATGATGTCGATTCGACGTTTGAGCTCTTGGGACAGAGCTGCTTCTTGTTGTTGACCGTTCATTACTCTCCTTTGAGTTCTCTGCTTACGTGCGGGAACTTACGTGCTCAACCTAGCGTTGAGGTTATTGCGGGTCAAGCGAAACCTGCATAACGTGTTACGAGGGCGGTTGCCAACAGTCCTTCTCTGGAAAATCTTCGCGGTGAGGCTACAGTGATGATGCGGAAAGAACCGGGTCGGGCGAACCACAGGAAGGTTTGATAGTGAAAATTTTGGTCACCGGGGCCGCTGGGTTCATCGGGTCTGGCGTTGCGCGTGAACTCGCCAATCGCGGGCACGACGTTGTGGCCGCCGACATGTTTTTGGATCGGTTGTATTCTAATGAACCAAAATTTGTTAATTGGGAACACCTCAGTGACGTTGCAGACATCGAGCAGGTCGTTGTTGATCTTCGAGGCGACCTTGATGCTCTGCCTGACGACTATGACGTCATCGTTAATGCGGCGGCTATGCCCGGTCTCATGACGAGCTGGTCTGAATTTGATACATATATGACGTGCAATATAAAACTCGTTGAGAATCTGATTTCACACCGCGTCGGCGAAAAAACTCATTTCCTTCAATTTTCTACGTCTTCTGTGTACGGCGCCACCGCAACCGGGGATGAGAAAAGCGAATGCCTGCCGACCTCTCCGTACGGTGTAACCAAGTTGGCCGCGGAGGAACTCATCCGCGCGTACCACCGAACGCACGACCTACAACACACGATTCTGCGCCTCTTCTCAGTTTTTGGACCAGGTCAACGGCCAGACATGGCGTATCACAAACTCATCAAGGCCATCAGTGCCGGTGAGGAATTTGTTGTATTCGGTGACGGGCTGCAGTCGCGCACCAACACCTTTGTTGACGATTGCGTGGGGATAGTGTCAACGATTGCGGAATCCCGCGCAACTAACGAGGTTTTCAATATTTCGGGCAGTGAATCGGTCATGCTGAACGACGCGATTGCTGCCATCGAAGGGGAGGTCGGCAAAACGGCGCTTCTCCAACACGCACCTGCCCGCAAAGGTGATCAACGGACGACGTCTGGCGCGACGGAAAAAGTCCGCGCGGCTTTTGGGTTCGCTCCTGCCACCAGTTTCGGTGAAGGAATCCGCAAGCAAATTGAGTGGCAGCTCGCCACGTAGATGCTCGACAGATCGCCGCGCCGACACGGGGAGATTCATTCCGCGCGCGCCTCGCCGACTCACCGTTTAGATTGCACATTCACAGCGAAACGGTTAGCCTCTACCTTGTGGCAATGTGATTTCACACCCAACGTTTCAAGGAGAAAAAAATGAATCCCAAGAATTCGCTCAAAGCTGTTGGAGCACTACTTCTAGGCCTCAGCGTTGTGATGTCTGGGGTCACTTTGCAGGCTTTCGCCGCCGCGTCGCAGTACACGGTGAGTGTGTCAAAGACTCCGACAGCCGGTGGAAACGTTGCGTCTACTGATCTCAATGATGACTCGTGGTCAATTGACGCGACGGCGAATGCGAACTATCACTTCACGAAATGGGCGTGTACCGGTTCTCAGACACCCACGTCCGCGACAACTGCATCGACAACAATAGCGTTGTCTGCGAATACGACCTGTACGGCAACTTTCACGCTTAATTCAGATTTCACCGTGACTGCGGCGAAGACTCCGTCGGCCGGAGGAACTGTCACGGCCGTCGACAACGGAAGTAATTCGTGGTCAATCACGGCGACGGCAGCCGACACATATCATTTCACGAGTTGGGCGTGTTCCGCTTCTCAAACGCCACTTTCACCTTTAAGCGCGTCAACAAAAGTGACCGCGGACGCGGATACGACCTGTACCGCGACCTTTACGGAGGATTCGGATTACGAAGTGACCGTGGCGACGCCGTTAGCCACCAAGGGAACGGTCGCGAGAGTTGACAATGGAAGCGATTCGTGGTCGATCACGGCGACGGCAAAAACGGGATATCATTTCACGAGTTGGGCGTGTACCGGTTCTGATACACCGACTTCGGTTGTGAGCGCGGCAACAGACGTGACCGCGACGGCCGATATTACGTGTACGGCAACGTTCACAGCTAATTCGCTCAAAACAGTGACTGTAGCGTCATCCTCAGGCATCCGGGGAACGGTCGCGAGAGTTGACAATGGAAGCGATTCGTGGTCGATCACCGCGACACCAAAGGCTGGATACAAATTCACTCGTTGGGCGTGTACCGCTGCACAAAATCCAAAGTCAGCCACGAGCGCGACGACTACGGTGACCGCTACGTCGGCTACGACCTGTACGGCGACTTTCTCCGCGGACTCCACGTACGTCGTGACGGTGGCGGCGTCCGGAGGGGGAACAGTCTCTAAAATTGAAAATGGAAGTAACGTGTGGGAGATTTTTGCGACTGCTGACGCCACCAAGCAGTTCACGCGTTGGTCTTGTAGCGCTTCTCAAACGCCAGCTTCGATCGTGAGTCCGGCAACAACGGTGACGGCGACGGCGGGTACGACATGTACGGCATATTTCAATGCTGTCTCGGCGAACACGGTTGCTGTGGTGGCGTCTCCGACGGTCGGAGGATCGGTCTCTGCTATTGATGATGGGGTTGAGACGTGGTCAATTTCGGCGACGGCGAATTCAGGCTATCGTTTCTCGCGTTGGACGTGTAACTCCGGCGAAACACCCGATTCTCTATATGCCAGTGCGACAACAGTAACCGTGACCGGTGCGTCAACGTGTACCGCGACATTCACCACAGTTACCGTTGTCTTGGAATTGTCGGATTCAACTGACATTTCAGGTTTCGCAGTTGGAAAATCGTTGCTGTCGGCCGCATTCAAGACCGACATTCGCGATTTTGTGGAATTAACCGCAGGGGACAAATACGTGTGTAGAGGCATTGTCACGAGCGAGACCACATTGACCCCAGCTAAGGCCTTGGCGAAGAAGCGAGCCGTGGCTGTGTGCGACTACATTTCATCCCTACAGCCTTCGGTAACAGTCCGATCTGAATTTTCGGTTCCGAACAGGCTGGTAAACACTTCGGTGTCTCGACGAGTAGAGATTGACGCATACACGCCAACATCATAATCTGCACATCACAAGCAGTTGCTCGCCACGACCTAACGTGGCGAGCAACTGCGTTTTAACGCGGCTGTTCGGTGAATCCTCCGGATATCCAACGGCGGTGCCAGCCTTCAGAGGACTCTCCCGGTCACTCCATTTCATTTTAAGTGGGCGGCAACATCGAAACTTTGATGTCGGACTGACGAAGGAAGTCGTTGGCGTCACCATGGAAGGCTGACTGTTCCAAAATTTTGTGTTCGAGAACCTTGTACTGTTTCAAGCGTTTCAACGCGGGGTCGGGTTTTCCGGCAACAGAAGGGTCGTCCAGCAGCGTTTCGAGAATGTCCGGCAGTGCGACATTCAGCTCAGAGGAAACAAAACGCGCTTCTTCAAGGTTTTTCGCGAGGTCATCAATAAAAAGGACGTTGACGGGACGCAGATTGAGATCCTCAATCAGCTGGCGAATTCGGGGTCCTTTAGGATTCCAATCGATACTGGGAAGCACAAAATAGTCGGCGATGGACGATTTCTGAAGTTCCGCGAGAGCCACCGACTTGTCATTCATCGAACAAATTGAGCTGATAATTCCACGCTGAGCAAGAGTGATGACGATGTCGTGATTACGCGGGATATGCTCGATCGGCCCTTCAGAGATTGTGCCGGCCCACAACGTGTCATCGAGGTCCCAAATGACAAGTTTGATTTGCTCCACGTGGCACCCTTTCAGCAACTAGTAGCGAAGCAACAAATGTATGTCAACTTTACCGATGTTCAATTTCCATTCAGACGACGAACGGCGACCAAAATGATGAAAAGCCGAATTCCACCACGCGACAATTTCTTTGCGGACGTTAAACGCCGGGACGTTGGTTCTGCAGACCCTTGTCCATTGACGCACGCGCGGCCGTAACGCTCGCTCTATCGGACACTTCGGGTACTCCGACCTGCCAGAACGCACCACCTTCGGTGAAATCTTTGGCGCGAACCTTGGTCACGATCACCGCGGTGCTAGTGGCCTGACGTGCCTTCGTGAGCGCGTCGGCAAACTCGGCGAGGCTGTGCACCTCGAACGTGACAGCACCCATCGAGGCGGCGTGAGCAGCGAAGTCGACGCGCGTGTCGGATCCGGTCCCCACGGAATCCGCCAGCATGTTGTTGTACGACGCACCGCCCTGGCTCGTCTGCAAACGCTCGATAACGGCGTACCCCTCGTTGTCGCAGACAACGAGGATTATTTTGTGGCCGGACAGCACCGAAGCGTAGATGTCGGAGTTCATCATCAAATACGAGCCGTCGCCGACCATCGCAAAGACCTCACCGCGGGAGCGCGCCATAGCGGCACCCCACGCCCCAGAGATCTCATAACCCATGCAGGAATACCCGTATTCACAGTCGAAACTCGCGACCGCCTTGCTCATCCAGTTGACGTTGAGGTCTCCGGGCAACCCCCCCGCGGCCGTGAGAACATAGTCCTCATCGTTTGCAGCGCTGTGCACCAATCCGATCAATTGGGCGTAGCTCGGCGGCCACACTCCGTCGTCTGCGATGCGGGCATTGACGAAGACGTCGAGTTCGCCGCGCAGACGCGCAGCGTTCTCGGTCCAGGATGAGTCGGTCGACCAATTGCCGAGGGCCTCACTCAGTTCGAGGAGACCTTCTCGAGCGTCGGCGACGAGCGGCGTTGAGCGATGCTTGATGGCGTCGAATCGTGCCGCATTGAGCCCCACGAACTGAGTTTCGGACGAAAAGAGTGTCCACGAGCCGGTGGTGAAGTCCTCGAGACGCGTGCCAACGGCGAGTATCACGTCGGCATCACGAATCACCGCGTTGGCGGCCTCCGCACCCGTCACACCGACGGGCCCGGAATAGCGCGGGTGGCTTGCAACAAGGGAGGACTTTCCAGCGACCGTCTCGACGACCGGAATGCCGTGTCTTTCGGCGAACGTCGCCAACTCGGCTTCCGCGCGCGAGTAGTGAACCCCGCCGCCCGCAATGATCGCGGGTCGTTTAGCGGATTGCAGCAATTCCGCGGCGCGAGCGAGTTGCCCGCGGTCGGGACGAGGCCGAGGAGATTCCTGCACGGTCGTGGCAAAGAACGACTCGGGGTAGTCGAACGCCTCGGCGGCGACGTCTTGAGGCAAACCGATAAACGCCGGACCGCAATCGCCCGGATCGAGCATGGTCGCAACAGCCTGCGGCAACGAGCTAAGGAGCTGCGCTGGGTGCGTAATGCGATCCCAATACCGAACCACCGGCCGGAAGGCGTCGTTGACCGTGGTCGAGGGCACCCCGAAGTGCTCTACCTGTTGAAGGACCGGGTCGGGCAGACGTGACGCGAAGGTGTCGCCCGCGATGAACAGGACGGGGAGTCGGTTCGACATCGCGACACCGGCGGCCGTCACCATATTCGTGGCACCCGGACCGATTGACGTCGTACACACCATGATCTGCTGCCTGCGCGTTGCCTTAGCAAAGGCGGCGGCGGCCAGGCCCATGCCCTGCTCGTTCTGTCCGCGCCAAACCGGAAGTTCCTCGCGGTGCATTTCGAGCGAGTGTCCGAGACTCGTCACGTTTCCGTGGCCGAAGATGCCGTACGCGCCGGGAAAGAGGGGAACGTTGACGCCATCAACAATCGTGTGTTGCGCGATGAGGTACCGGACGAGCGCCTCGGAGGTCGTGATGCGGATGGTCTTAGTTGCCACGGTTTTCTCCTGTGAGGTCTGTCACGGTTTCCCACGTTTTGGAGTCCCATGAATTGATGAGAGCCTGTTGCACGTTGACGACGTCGACCGCTTCGCGGAAACTGGGCGAGAACGTTCCGTCTGTCGCCAGCGCTTCGAGGAAGGAATAGTCTTCGATTGCGACAAGGTCTTCGAGCCCGATTGGGTTCGCCTGACCTGGCGAGAAAACACCGTGGAACGGGAAGCGATCGCCGCCGTAGATGGTGGTGTAACCGGAACTGATGTCGTCTGTCAGTCGGTAGTACTGCAATTCGTTCATCTTTTCGAGGTTCCAGGCCAGGGCACCCTTGGTGCCGTAGATCTCGAACGCGTTTTGGCTTTCGGGGCCGACCAGAGTGCGGCTCACCTCAAACGTTCCGGTTGCGCCGTTCTCAAAGTTACAGAGCATCGACGCGAAGTCCTCGTTTTCGACGTCGCCCTTGGGGTCTTCGGGTCGACCGCGCCCGTAGTGGCTCGCTGCTCCCGTGGGCAGGGGGCGTTGCGGGATGGTCGTGTTGCGCATTCCCACGACATCGGTAATGTCCCCGATAAGGAACTGCGCAAGAGACACCGAGTGGCTGAGAATGTCGCTCGTCACGCCGTAACCGGCCTGGTCGAGGATGAAACGCCACGTCAGAAGGCCGAGTTCGTCACTTCCGTACATTGACACGAAGCGGCCACGGTAGTGGGTGATTTCGCCGAGTTCACCGGAGGCAATGAGGTTCCGTGCGTGCATGACGAGAGGCGCCCACAGGTAGTTGTACCCGACACCCGTCCGCACACCCGCCGCTTTCGCCATTTCGTAGGCGGCAACTGTGTGTTCGGGCTTTCCGCCAATCGGCTTCTCACTGAACACAGCCTTCCCTGCAGCACAGGCCGCCTCGATCATGGGGAGGTGCAGCATGTTGGGTGCGGTGACCCAGACGGCGTCGACGTCGTCCGATGCGATTGCTTCACGCCAGTCGGTCACAGCGCGCTCGAACCCGAAGTCGCGAACGGCTCGCTCACGACGTGCCTCCTCGGTGTCCGCACAGACGACGAGCACGGGATCAAATGAGCGATTCGGAAACAGTGACGGAATACGGAGCATGGAACGACTGTGTCCCTCTCCCATCCAGCCAAGACCCAATACGGCAACTCCAATTCGACGGTTCATGTTCAGCTCTTTCCTGTGCGGCCCGACGCCGATGTCATCGGCAAACGGGGGTCTTGTGTTTGGGTGTTCCATGTTTCACGAATCCAGTGGTGCTCGGGGTCATCGCAGAACGCCATCGTTCTGTCATCGCCCGGACCGGCCAGAACGTTAAGAAAATACATCGGATATTCCGGCGGAGCCACGGTCGGACCGTGGTATCCCTCGGGAACGTTGTAGACGTCGCCGTCGTGAATCATGACGGTGTCGTCGACCGAGCCGTCAACGGTATAAACATGGAACAGTCCCTGGCCCGTGGGGTCGCCGTGAGGGCTTTCGCCGCGCCCGATGCGGAAGTAATAGATTTCTTCGTTTGTCGTTGGGCAGTCGCCGATTCCGTCGTGTCGATGAGGAGGCCACGAT
>JBEENB010000018.1:0-23466 GCA_041192365.1 Actinomycetota bacterium
GGGCAAATGCTCACGATTCGCGAGGGCGGCGCGTTTTCGGGTGGGAGTGAGCCCGTCCATCGTGAGCATTTGCCCCGTCTTCACTCCGATTTTGAGGAGCCCCACCCAATCCGTCCAGAGTGCTCGCAGGGTTTCGTCCGGCAGCGAGTTGGCCGGGATATACGGGCTCAGTCGGGCACGAAACAACATTTCAGCGCGATACACGTTCCCAATTCCCGCAACAATCTTCTGATTCATGAGCGCACGACCTATGGGGGTAGCGGTGCGTTTCACCCGCACCAGAAATCGTTCCTCACCTTTCTTGTCGACAAGGGGGTCAGGACCAAGGTCATCCAATATCTCGGCGACCCGCGCCGCGCTCACGACCTCACAGACCGTCGGTCCACGCAAGTCGGCGACAGCTTCGCTCGTGAGGATTCGAACTCGAACTTGTCCGACGGGGTCGGGAGGGAAGACGTCGGTCGCAATGCCAACGATGTCGCGTTCGCCCATGCGAAGCCTCGTGCGTCGCGGTGCTCCGATCGAGGCTAGGGAATCTTCGTGGGCGCCCACCACCGTGCCGCGACCCGCGGTTTGACCCATTCGCCCGCCCGCAGCCAACGCGGTGTCATCCAACCGCACCGCGCCCGCGAAATCCCACGCGCCGTAAATACCCAGGTGGACGTGAAGCGAATCACCCGTGTCGAACTCGAGAAACAAGTGCTTGCCAACGGCGTACGCACGAATGATGGTGTGGCCGTCGATCAGCGCTGCGTCGCCGAATCGTCCCTGCGGACTCGAAATTCTGCACATCGAACCGACAAAATGACGAGCGAACTGGCCCGCGATGCGGTGTACGGAATGTCCCTCGGGCATGGTTAATCGATGACGAAACCGGCGATATCGCCTGTCGTCTCGAATTCCAACAACTGCGCAATCCGACGGGCGTGGCGCTCCTCACCCGAAAACGGGGTCGTGAGAAACACGTCGATAAGGGCCATAACTTCGGATGAGGTGTGTTGGCGTGCGCCGATCGCGCACACGTTCGCGTTGTTGTGCTCGCGAGCGAGAGCAGCGGTCGCTTTGCTCCACACGAGCGCCGCGCGAATACCTTCGACCTTGTTCGCAGCCATCTGTTCGCCGTTTCCGCTTCCGCCAAAGACAATCCCGAGTGTCTGGATGCCAGCAAGTTCGTCGCGACGAACCGCAAGCGCAGCATTGATGCAGAAGCTGGGGTAATCGTCCACTGGGTCGAATTCGACCGGCCCATGGTCTACGACGTCGTGCCCGAGGTTTCGGCAATGCGCCGCAATTTCCGCACTCAATTCCAATCCGGCATGATCGGTCGCGAGATGAATGCGCATGCACGAAAGTATAGGCGGAACACTTTCAGGGTCGAGGCCGGCACGAGAGAATTGTTAGGCTTATCCTGTGGATTCACTGACGAACCAGCCCTCGCGCACCCGAGTTGATATTCAGGTGCTTCGTGCGGCAGCGGTTCTAGCCGTGATCCTCGGGCATTTTTGGCCTGATCGGCTCCCCGAGGGGTTCACTGGCGTCGACGTATTTTTCGTCATATCGGGTTTTCTCATCACCACCCAGATCATCTCTGAAGTTCAACGTTCATCGCGGTTGAACCTCGTCGCGTTTTGGATGCGGCGCATCCGTCGCATCTTCCCCGCCGCGGTTTCGGTCATTGCCGCCGTCGCCATCACGGTTCTGTGGATTGGGTCGCCCGACCAACTGGGTATCCTCACGAGACACGTCACGGCATCAGCGCTGAGCGCAGAGAACCTGTTGTTGTCCTGGGACGCGGTGGATTACAACCATCAAGGCGACACCACCTCCCCCCTTCAGCACTTCTGGTCACTCGCCGTCGAGGAACAGTTCTACCTCGTTTGGCCTCTTCTCATCGCCCTTGGATTAGCGCTTACCAGGATTTCACAGCTGCCGATGGCACGTTTCCTTCGCGTCCTGTTGCTCGCAATTTGTGCACTCACGATCGCGTCCTTCGTGTACTCCACGTCTCTTGACCACACCAACCCCGCGACGTACTACGACCCGTTGGCCCGAGCGTGGGAATTGGGAGTCGGGGCGGCCATTGCCGTGATCGGAACGACGGAGCTGGCTCGAATTTCTGCACGAACGCGGCAATTGGCAAGCCTCGGTGCGTGGGTTGTCATCATCGGAGTGACGTTCGTGCCAGGGCTTGAACACGCGGTGCCCGGGCTAGGAGTTCTGCCCTCCGTCATCGGTACCGGAATCATCATCATCGCAGCGGCCCCCATGACAACTTTCCGTTTCCCGATAGTGGCGAGAGCAGTATCAGGGCTCAGGTGGTTGGGCGACCGGTCTTACTCCGCGTACCTTTGGCACTGGCCGATACTGATTATGGCGCCAACGGTTTTTCGTGCTGAACTAACGTTTTTTCCTAAGGTCGCCGCGCTCGGGCTGATCGTCGTCGTATCGGCGCTCAGTTTTCGGTTCATCGAGCAGCCATTCCGTTCGACGACGGCGCCCGTGATTCGTCGGCCCATCTTTCTCGCGACCATTTCCGCCTCGCTGACCGTACTTCTCATCGTCGGAACGACGGCCGCAACGGACAGCGCCACGAAAAGCCTGGACCCGGCGAGTGCGGCCAATCTAATTCCGACGCCCTCTGTCCCATCCCCCGGTATCGTGAAGCCCACGCATCCGCCGGTGCAGCCATTCTGTGACGGCGCAGGAGCTGCGGTGTTCGAATGCCCGCCATCGACGGAAGTCCTCTTCGACACATTTTCCCTCTCATCATTTCCTCCCAAGACACCGACCTGTGTCCCTCTCATCAATGAAAACTATTTCGACTGCATCCTCGGTGACGTAAATGCTCTAGACGCGGTGATGGTTGTCGGAGATTCACATGCGAAATCTCTCTGGGTGGCATGGGATGACGTGGGCAAGCGCCTCGGCGTTGCCGTTCATGGCTTCTTTCTTAACGCCTGCCCGTTCGTGGTTGGGCGAGGCAGAAACTGTCGCGAACGCAACGACGCTCTGCGAAATCGATTACTTGCGGACGAGTTTGCCTTCGCAGTTTTGGTTCAATCAGTGGACCATCTTCGACGAATTCCTGACCCGAAAGAGCGAGCAGATTTCGAGACCACTTACCGGGACCTTGTCCAACACGATGTCCAATTCGTGGTCGTCAAAGACAATCCAGGAATCGGAGAGGATGAAAGGAATTGCGTGGACTACAACCGCGACGACGCGAGTGGTTGTGTGATGTCGCGTGTGAAGGCTTTTGAATTCGACGATCACGCTTTTGATGTCGCACAAGAACTTGGTCTCGACACAATTGATTTGAGCGAAATCTATTGCGACCGCTCAACATGCCCCCTCGTCATCGGTGGCGTGAGCGTTTACCGAGACTCTCGCCACATCACGGCAATTTTCGGAAAAACGCTCGGACCGTTTCTGTTTGACGAACTGGCCACTCTCGGGTTCACGACTCGGCTAAAATAAGCCGCGTCACTACCGTCGGACCGTTTTTCAGGTTCGAGATGCACTACTATTGCAAAAGAATGGTTTGTTGCGCAAACTGGACTATCGGGAGGTTTCAATGGCTACACCAGACATCAAGCGGGCATTCCGCGGTGTTGACACGGGTCAAGTGGACGAGGTTATTCATTCACTTAATCACTCGCTGTCCTCCGCAGAACTCGCTCTTACCGACCGCGTCCGCACGATCACCCGCCTCAAGCGCGAGATTGCCGACCCGACTTCCGCCACCCCATCATTCTCGAAGTTGGGTTCGACATTCGAAGAAACGCTTCGCGTAGCGGAACAACACGCTCGACGGTTGCGCGCCGACGCCGCAGCCGAGACCGCAGCGCTTGCGAACAAGACCGACATTGAGGCTCGGAACCTTGACGACAAGACAGAGCGCGAGACCCGTGACCTGGTGGTTGCGGCGCAGGCTGATGCCAATCAGATTCGACTTCAGGTCGATCGCGAACGAACAGCCGCAAATCAATTAGTCGATGACGAACGTGCCCGTATGGAAACCGTTGCGTCGCGCGCCGATCGTTCCGCAGCGAGCATGATTAGTCAAGCTGAGCAGCAAATTAGCGATGCGCGTGCGTCCTCCTATATCGAGATTACGGAAATCAAGCGTCAGGCTGCCGAATTGGTCCGTACCGCAACCGACACCAAAGTCGAGACCGAAAAGCGCATTGGTATGGACGTTGCCGACGCACAGGCCTCAAGCACGGCGATTCACGACGAAGCCGACACGTACGCTCGGCTGGCCTACGAATCTGCCGATACCCACCTTGAGTCCGCGATTGCGGATGCTTCTTCGGCTAAACAGAGCGCCGATGACTACCTTGTTGCCGCTCAGATTCGCGCGGACGAAATCCTCCAGGATTCACGAAGCCTCGTGGAAAAGTCAATCTCAGAGGCCGTGTTGCGGTCCGAAGAAATCGCACGGTCATTCGAAGAATTCTTCGCTGACTTCACGTACGACGCAGAACTCAGCATCAGCGAAATCCGTCGAAACAGCCTGGCTCTCAGCGACTACGCGGTCCACATGCGAGACGTTTCACAAGAAGTGAATGTTGACGCAATTGAATCGGGCGCACCGACCGGGATGCGCAGTATCCGACCGGCGGAAATCGTGGAGGGTGACAACTAATGACTACCAACGAATCCGGCGTGCCCTTCTCGCGCACGCTCGGCGGTTACGACGCAGCCGAAGCCGCCCGAGTCATCACTGAACTTCGCGCAACGGCAGCCGCTCAAGAAAACGCACTCGCCAAGGCCGAGTCCGAGATCCGACGTCTCGAACGTAAAATCCACGACCGGCAGACCACCAGGCCCCGATTTGCGGAACTTGGTGTGGCATTTGAGTCAGCCATTTCTTTGGCCGAAGAACAAGCGGCAAAGCTTGTTGCGGATGCGCAAAAAGAGACACGCGCCCAGGTTGAGAAGGCAACGGCAGACGCATCGAGTCGCACCAAAACCTCGACTCTCAAATCTCGCTCTGCCGTGGCTGCTGCTAAGGAGAGTGCCGCGAAGATTCGCCGCACCGCAACCGAATCGGCCGAAAAGGTTCGCAAACAAATCAAAGCCGATCACCAGAAGGTTGCCCAGGAAAGGGCACAGGTCGACAAATTGTCCGCCGCCGTCCTCGCGGATGCGGAATCGCAAATTGCGACTCTTCGAGAGAAAGCCAACTCTGAAATTGATAGCGCAATGAGCGGTGCCCTCGAGGAACTGCGACGTGCGGAACAACTGGCGGGTCGCATCGATAACGAGACGCGAATTCTGAACGACAAAGCAGCAAAAGAGATCGCGACGATTCGTGGCGACGCGGAAAAGTACGCTGCTCACACGACGCGCGAAGCGGACGAACACACTGAGTCCTCTAATAAGCGCGCCGACGCAGTGGCTGCCGAGACCGAGAAATACTTTTCGGCGTTACAGGCTCGAGCAGCCAAGACACTGGAAGAGGCTCGGTCGCGTTCCGAAAAGGCGCTTGGCAACGCCGAAAAGATCACTGGCGAGATTACGGCGTCGTCTCAGGTATTTGTCGAGAACATGACGCGCGACCTTGAAGAGCGACTCGATAAGGCCCGCCGTAACCTCGAAGACATCAGCGGCTTCCTCTACACGATTCGCTCGTTGACCAACGGTTTCGATCTCGGTGAGCTGAGCGTTGCGCGAAGCCGCGTTTCGTCTGACCGTGCGAACAGCTCGGTCGCGGTTGCAGAACTGCTCGAAGGCTAACGATCCCTTCTCGCCGTTGACGTTCTGGTGGAGCGTTAGATTTGTTGTGCATTACGCAAAGAAGGAGTTGACGTGCCCGGAGAAAACCTGACTCGCGTCGAAGCGATTGAGCGAGAGAGTGTCATTGAAACGGGGTCCTACGCGATTCGGCTCGATTTGACTACGTCGGAAACGACGTTCCGCTCGCACACCACAGTAACTTTTGGAGCAAAACCGGGTGCGTCGACCTTTATCGATGCAATCACCGCAAAGGTTTTCGGTGTGACCTTGAACGGGGTGACACTGGACCCTGCGGCTGTGTCGGACGGAGTACGAATCCAACTCGACAATCTCACCACCGACAACGTTCTTGTCGTCGACGCCGACATGTTCTATGTCAACACCGGCGAGGGCCTCCACCGGTTCGTCGACCCCGTCGACAACAAGGTGTATTTGTATTCGCAGTTCGAAGTACCTGATTCGCGACGAGTCTTTGCCGCGTTCGAGCAACCCGACCTCAAAGCGACATTCGATTTCGAGGTTGTCGCGCCCACTGACTGGGTTGTCGTGTCGAACTCCCCCACCCCCGCTCCCGTCGTCGACGGAGCATCGGCGACGTGGACGTTCCCGCAGACCCCGCGCATTTCCTCGTACATCACGGCGATTGTCGCGGGACCGTATGTCGCGCATCACGACCAACTCACGTCGTCCGACGGTCGTACGATTCCGCTCGGTATCTATGTTCGGCAGTCTCTCTCTGAATTCCTCGATTTCGATTACATCTTTGACATCACCAAGAAGGGATTCGAATACTTCGAGCGCGAGTTCGCCGTTCCCTACCCGTTTGCGAAATACGATCAGCTCTTTGTTCCCGAATTTAATTCCGGCGCGATGGAGAACGCGGGGTGCGTGACCTTCACCGAGGTTTACGTGTTCCGATCCAAGGTGACCGACGCCGTTCGCGAACGTCGAGTGGTCACGATTTTGCACGAACTCGCACACATGTGGTTCGGTGACCTTGTCACGATGAAGTGGTGGAACGACCTCTGGCTCAACGAATCGTTCGCCGAATGGGCATCGACGATTGCAACTGCGGAAGCGACCGAATGGACGCACGCGTGGGCCACGTTCCAGGTGTCGGAAAAATCGTGGGCATATCGCCAAGACCAGTTGCCGTCGACTCACCCCATCGTGGCGACCATCAACGACCTTGAAGACGTCCAGATCAACTTCGACGGCATCACCTACGCCAAAGGCGGATCGGTGCTCAAGCAACTCGTCGCGTATGTCGGCCGCGAAGCCTTCTTCACCGGCGTGACGAATTATTTCCGCGCCAACGCTTGGAAGAACGCCGAACTCGCCGACCTCTTGCGCGAACTGGAGAAGACGAGCAAACGAGATCTCACGACGTGGTCAGCGAAGTGGCTCGAAACCGCCGGCGTCAACACGCTGACGCCCGAGATTGTCACGGACGACCAGGGGATCATCACCTCGTTCGACATCGTCCAAACCGCGGTCGCCGACTACCCCACGATTCGACCCCATCGCCTTGCGGTTGGAATCTACGCCTTCGAGGGCAACAACCTTGTGCGAACCAATCGGGTTGAACTCGACATCGACGGCGAGCGAACCACGGTAACCGACCTGATCGGCCAGCACCGAGGTGCTCTGGTGCTCGTGAACGATGACGACCTCGCCTACGCAAAAATTCGACTCGACGGTCAATCGTTGGCGATCGCTATCGACCATCTGTCGGACATCGCCGACCCGCTCGCGCGGGCGTTGGTGTGGGGAAGCGCCTGGGATTCGACCCGCGACGCCGAGATGGCACCGAGTGACTTCGTCGACCTCGTGTTGGGGAACATCGCGACCGAGACCGAGTCCACGACGGTACGGACCACCCTCGCTCAACTCGCCACGACGGCTCGAATGTATGTCTCACCCGACCGCAAGGAAAACACCATTCGACGGATCGCCGATTCGATGCGTGAACTTGCAGAGAATGCCGAGCCCGGTTCGGATCAGCAGTTCCAGTTCCTCAGGACGTTCGCATCGATGTCCGACACGGCCGCACACGCGGTTGCTCTTCGCGCGATTCGCTCAGGAGAACACGTCATTCCCGGAATCACCATCGACACCGATCTCTCCTGGGACCTGCTCGAAGGCATCGTGTTGGCGGGTGGAGCGGGCGAGGTTGAAATCGCCGAAGCACTAGCTGCCGACAACACCGCGAACGGTCAGCAGGCGGCCGCCCGCGTTCGCGCCACGATTCCAACATCGGAAGCGAAGCGGGCAATCCTCGAAACGATGCGTGACGACGCCACCATCGCGAATTCACTCTGCGATCACTATGTGCGCGGATATACCCACGTCAACGACGCTTCGGTGTTCGACGGCCTCGAGACCGCGTATTTTGACGCGCTCCAGAATATGTGGGATTCACGCACATTCAAGATCGCCGAATACTTCGCGATTGGACTGTACCCCGTGGTCATGGCGAACAAACACCTCGCCAAGACAACCCGCGCCTGGCTCGACCGTAACGAATCGGCTCCTGCAGCGCTCCGGCGCATTGTCATCGAGGGTCTCGCGACAGTGGATCGTGCCGTGGCGGCGCAACGACGTGATGCCGAGGTCATTCGATGACCAGCTGGACAGACATCGCGGCGTTCCTAGGATCCAACGCAACCGTGTTTCGAATCCTCGCGATTGCGGTCGGGGCCGTCATCGTTCGGCTGATTGTCGTGATGACCATCAATCGCGTCATCGCTCGGGTTGTTGCCGACGACATCACTCCTAGCGCTCGAGCGACCGCCAAAACCCAGAACGCGCGGTTAGCTCAGCGCACTCAAACTCTGGGATCTGTCCTTCAGTCGTTTGCGAACTGGGGTGTCGGCGCAGTTGCCCTGATCCTGATTCTCGGTGAGTTGGGGTTCGAGATTACCGCGATCGTTGCCAGCTTGGGTATCCTCGGAGCCGGTATCGCACTCGGCGCACAAGACGTCATCCGTGACATTTTCAATGGAATCTTCATGGTCTTCGAAGACCAACTCGGAGTCGGTGACAAAGTCGACCTCGGAGACGTCAAGGGAGTTGTCGAAGAAGTGACGATTCGCATCACCAAGGTCCGCGATACGAAGGGCGTCTTGTGGTTCGTTCGCAACGGTCAGATTCAACGCGTTGCTAACTTCGATCACAAACGTCGATGAGTGACGACTTTTTCGAGGCGATCGGTGGGCACGCCGCATTCGATCGAATCGTTCGGCGCTTTTACGAGGGCATCAAGACCGACGAGATTCTTCGGCCGATGTATCCCGATGATCTGGACGGAGCAGTGTGGCGTCTCACGGCGTTCCTCGAGCAGTATTGGGGTGGTCCGACCAGTTATTCCGATGAACGCGGCCACCCGCGCCTGCGTGCACGGCACGCCGGCTTTCGTATCGACGATGTCGCGCGCGATCGCTGGTTGCTCCACATGACGACGGCTGTCGACTCGGAATCGTTGTCTCCGTTGCACCGCGAAACTCTCATGGACTATCTCGACCGCGCCGCGCACGCGATGGTCAACACGATGGGCGACGTCGATCGAGGCGACCGACCCGCCTTATAGCCGCTAGTCCTCGTCGAGAATGACAGGAGTGTGCTTGGCGAGAATCTCGCCGCGAGTCGACGACAGGCGGATCCACGGCTCTTTTGTCGAGATGTCCATCACCTTGTCCCCGAAGAAGCCCAGCGTTTCTGCCGCGAGAGCAACACCGGCCGGTAATCCGAGTGAGTCATTGATTGTCGCACCCCACACCTGCGATCGATACGAACGAACGACCTGTTCTTCCGCGTTGTTCGGAACTTTACGCTTGATGATTTTCATGCCCTCGCGGACAACCGCCTGCAGATCGGTCGCGCCGATCTTGCCCAGGGTTTCCCATCCGGTTTGAGGCGGGAGTGGGATTTTCCAGCGCACGGATGGCGCTTGCAGCGGCATTGTGACGACAAAACCCGTTTCGGATTCTTCCGCGTTCTCGAACCGAGCACGGAGCGAATCGATGGGGACAACGATGTCAAACTTTGCCTCGAGGGCAAGCTCCGCACCGCGCATGCCCAAAACGGTCGGCGTGGTGTCGTTGAGTCCCCGCGGCGCGAGAACCTGCACCCAGACCACCACGAGGTTTCCCTTCGCGACCAATCGGACCGCGGAATTATCGACGAGCCCCGACCGATCGATGAACGTCGCGAGGTCGCTGATTGGCTCACGGGACGTGAACGTCAGAGAAATGCTGGTAGAGCCCGCCATTAGTCGCGCGTCAACTTCCGATAGGTCGAACGGTGTGGTTTGGCCGCGTCGGCACCAAGGCGCTCCACCTTGTTCGTTTCATAGGCCTCAAAGTTGCCTTCGAACCAATACCAGTTCGACGGGTCGTCTGCGGTTCCCTCGTAGGAAAGGATGTGGGTGGCGATGCGATCGAGGAACCAGCGATCGTGGGTGATGACCACCGCGCATCCGGGGAATTCGAGAAGGGCGTTCTCGAGAGACGACAACGTTTCGACATCAAGGTCGTTGGTCGGTTCGTCGAGGAGGAGGAGGTTTCCACCTTGCTTGAGTGTCAACGCGAGGTTGAGGCGGTTGCGTTCTCCGCCCGAGAGAATTCCCGCTTTTTTCTGCTGATCGGGGCCCTTGAATCCGAAAGTCGAGACGTAGGCGCGCGACGGAATCTCGACGTTTCCGACCTGGATGACGTCGAGGCCTTCGGACACGACCTCCCAAACGTTCTTGTTCGGGTCGATTCCCGTGCGGGACTGATCGACATACGACAGTTTCACGGTTTCACCGACCTTGAGCGACCCGGAATCGAGCGGCTCGAGCCCGACGATGGTCTTGAACAAGGTCGTCTTGCCGACACCGTTCGGGCCAATAATTCCGACGATTCCGTTTCGTGGGAGCGAGAAGGACAAGTCGCCGATCAGCACTCGATCGCCAAATCCCTTGGTGACTTTTTCTGCCTCGAGGACAACAGCGCCAAGCCGCGGGCCCGGCGGAATCTGAAGTTCCTCGAAGTCAAGTCGCTTGGTGCGCTCGGCTTCCGTCGCCATCTCTTCGTAACGCGCCAGACGAGCTTTGGATTTCACCTGACGGCCCTTGGCATTCGAACGAACCCAGTCGAGTTCCTCGGCAAGGCGCTTCGCGAGCTTGACGTCTTTTTTCCCTTGCACCTCGAGTCGTTCCGACTTCTTTTCGAGATACGTCGAATAGTTGCCCTCGTAGGGATAAAGCCGCCCGCGGTCGACTTCGGCGATCCACTGCGCAACGTGGTCGAGGAAGTACCGGTCGTGAGTGATCGCGATGACCGCGCCGGGGTATTTTGCGAGGTGCTGTTCGAGCCACAAGACGCTCTCGGCATCGAGGTGGTTGGTGGGTTCGTCGAGAAGAAGAAGGTCGGGCTTTTCGAGCAACAATTTACACAGCGCAACGCGTCGCTTTTCACCACCCGACAAGACTCCGATTTCGGAATCCGACGGCGGGCACCGAAGCGCATCCATTGCCTGCTCGAGTTGCGAATCAAGGTCCCATGCGTCGGCATGGTCGATGGCTTCTTGGAGTTCACCCATCTCGGCAAGGAGCGAATCAAAATCCGCGTCCGGTTCGCCCATGAGGAGTGAAATCGCGCTGAATCGCTCGAGTTTGTCGTACATGCCACGAACCCCGTCTTGCACGTTCTCGAGTACCGAGCGCGTTTCGTCGAGTTCGGGCTCTTGCATCAGAATTCCAACGGAATAACCGGGCGACAACTGCGCTTCGCCATTCGACGGCGTGTCAAGACCCGCCATAATCTTGATGATTGTGGACTTTCCCGCACCGTTCGGGCCCACCATGCCGATCTTGGCGCCAGGGAAGAACGACATCGTCACGTCGTCAAGAATGAGTTTTTCGCCCACGGTCTTACGCGCGCGAACCATTGTGTAAATGAATTCAGCCACAGTCTCTACCAGTCAATCGTTCGGGTGGTCCCGACGAGGCAGCCACCGGTCTTGAGGGCACTCTCAATTGAAGAGAAATACTCTCGTTCGTTCGTTCGTTGACCGATGAGGCACGACCGATTGATTTGGACGGCCACAATAACGGAGTCTGCCGCGAGCTTTGTTTTCGTCAAGTCTTCGGTGACCTGGATTGATTTCTTCTCAAAGCCCGCGCTGACGAGCGAATCAACGAGCGCTTTACCCGGTTGCCGTTGGTCACTAGTCGCAACCGCCGACAGCGCCCAATCAAAATAGGCTTTGTTGTCCTGCGCATCGCCGTCCGGCAGGAAAACGGGCGCTGGTGCGGCCGACACCGTCGGGGTTGGCGTCGACGTCGCGCCTGGCGTGGCGTTCGAACCGAGAGAACAACCACCCAGAGCGAGGGACATGACCGTGGTCGCGGCAGGGACAAACGTGCGTGCGGTCATTCCCCCATTCTAGGTCAGCGCGAGTCGTCGGGTCAGACCACAGCAACCGCTTCGGCGGGTGCTGGTTCGGTGTCACTTTCCGATTGGGTTGTCGATGAGTCGCCGCCCAGGGCGACCAATCGCGTGAACACCGCGGTCCCCCAAAACAAGTCATGCCCGAGCGTTTCGGCCTCGATTTCGACATTGGTTCCCGTCCGATCGTCGGTCTGCCAGTCGCGAACGCGCAAGCGGCCCGACACGATGATGCGGTCTCCTTTGGACAGTGAGGGAACCGCGTTGATGGCGAGTTGACGAAATGCCGTGACGGTGTACCAGTTGGTCGACGCGTCAACCCACGCCGAGGCCGCCTTGTCGAACCGTCGCTGTGACGATGCGAGCCGGAAGCTCGTGATCGGAAGTCCTTCGCTCGTGACAACGTGCCGTGGCGTCGTTGCAATGAGCCCGGTGATGGTGAGGGTGTCGCTCATGTGTCTCCTTTGTTGTGTGGACGGCGCCGGCCGTCCCAACCTGCGACCGGCGCCTCCAACGAGGATGTCCCAAACGCCGCTGGAGCACACTGAGAAACCCCCGCTCGGTGGACAACCGCACGGGCGGGCGATGTGTGCAGAAGTTATACGGTCAGATATTGCGCGAAGCCGGAGCGCACCTTGTTGACCTTGGGGACGGCCACCGCGAGGCAATAGCCCTGTGTCGGGTTGTTGGCGAAGAAATCCTGGTGGTAGTCCTCGGCCGGGAAAAACTCGGTGAAGTCGTCGATCGTGGTCACAACGCCACCGCCCCAGGTTTCGTTCGCGCGGTCGCGCGCGGCTTCAAATAATTGTCGTTGATCCGAGTCTGTCGGGAACATCACCGAACGGTATTGGGTTCCCACATCGTTACCCTGACGGTTCAACTGGCGCGGATCGTGCATGGTGAAAAAGGCATCCAGAATGACGTCGGCGGGGATGACCGCCTCGTCGAAGGTGACGGCGACGACTTCGGCATGGCCCGTCGAACCCGTGCACACCGCCTCGTAACTCGGTGAATCGACGTGCCCGCCCGCATAACCCGACACCACCGAGCTCACGCCACGAAGCACGCGGTACGCCGCGTCGAGGCACCAGAAACAACCGCCAGCCACATAAAACGTCATCATGCGGTCAGTCTAATCGCGGGGCTAGGCTGTCACCATGACGTTTGACGCAGCACCGAATCGCTACGATTCAATTCCCTATCGCCGATGTGGTCGAAGCGGGTTGCTGCTTCCCCGAATTTCTCTCGGCCTCTGGAACAATTTCGGCGACGATCGAGACCTCTCAGTCCAACGCGACATCGTGCTTCGCGCATTTGACCTCGGGGTCACTCACATCGACCTCGCCAACAACTACGGACCGCCACCCGGTTCAGCCGAACGAAATTTTGGCAAAATCCTCACCAGCGACCTCCACCCCTATCGGGACGAACTCATCATTTCGTCCAAGGCCGGCTTTGACATGTGGGAAGGCCCCTACGGCGAGTGGGGCTCGCGCAAATATCTTCTCGCCTCGCTCGATCAGAGCTTGTCACGAATGGGACTCGACTACGTCGACATTTTTTACTCACACCGATTCGACCCAGACACGCCGCTGGAAGAGACGATGGGAGCCCTAGCGCACACGATTCACTCGGGTAAAGCGTTGTACGTCGGGATCTCGAACTACGACGAGGACCAGACGCGCCGCGCCTACGCAATTCTGAAAGACATGGGCGTCACGCTTCTCATTCACCAACCGCGATACAACCTCTTTGACCGCCGCCCGGAAGATGGGTTGTTCGATGCGCTAGTCGAACTGGGTGTCGGCGGAATTGTGTATTCGCCGCTCGCACAGGGTCTCGCAACCGATCGTTACCTGAACGGAATTCCCTCCGACTCTCGAGTGCGCACCGCACAGTGGATTGACGAAGAGCGCATCAACGACGAGTACCTCGAACACGCACGCGCGCTCAACGTCATCGCCCTCGAACGAGGGCAGACGCTCGCTCAGATGGCGTTGACCTGGACGATGCGCCATCCGGGAGTCACGAGCGCGCTCATCGGCGCGAGCAGTGTCGCGCAACTGGAAGACTCGCTGAAAGCAGCCCACGCGGAACCCCTGACGGATGAGGAACTTGCGGCGATCGAACCACACGCGATCCACCAACTGGTGGGTTCGTGGTCGTAGCCAAACCGCGCGCACTCGTCGGATACATCGCTGCAACAGTCGCCGCCTTCATTTTTGGCGTGAACGGTGTCGTCATCAAACTGCTGATGGACGGCACGGGTATCGACGGGTTCCAGGTCACCTTCCTTCGCGTCGTCGGGGCCGCGGTGCTCATGGGTGCCGTCTTGCTCATTCGGGACCCCAACGCCCTTCGAATCACCCGCAAACAAATCGTGCCCCTCCTCGCCATGGGCGTGATCGGTGTCGCGATGTTACAGGCCACCTATGCTCAGGCCGTGTTCATGCTCCCCATCGGAATCGCCCTGTTGCTGGAATACACCGCGGTCCTCTTCGTGGCGCTCATCGCCCACTTCTTTTTCCGTGAGCACGTCAAGTCCCGAATCTGGGTGTCCATCGTGGCCGTCCTCATCGGGCTTGCAACTGTCGCCGAAGTGTGGAACTCGACCCTCAACGTCGAGGGAGTGTTGTGGGCGTTCGCTGCCTCCGCCTCACTCACGACCTATTTCCTCCTCGGCGAGCGCCAGACCGGAGTGCGGCACCCGATGGCTGTCGGCTTCTGGGGTATGGCAGTTGCAAGCGCGTTCTGGGCGTTGTTCAGCGGATGGTGGACGCTTGATCCGGCCATATTCAATCGAGTCATCCCCTTCTCGGACGAAGCCAGCGGGATGGCGGGTCCCGCCTGGTTGCTGTTGGCGTTCATCGTGGTGCTGGGAACGTTCACCACGTTCACTCTCGGATTATGGTCCATCAGTATTCTCAGGGCCACGCGGTCGGGAATCGTCGCAACCAGCGAGGTGCTCTTCGCGTTTCTCACTGCCTGGCTTATCCTCGGAGAAACGCTGAATGTGGTGCAACTGGTCGGTGCGGGTATTGTTTTAATCGGTGTGGTACTCGCCCAATCGGCTCGCGACAATCGCGCAGTACACAGCGACCTCGCACTCGACACCTCCGAAATCTCTCTACCGAAAGATCCCCGATGACCGATTCACTGCTCGACATTACTGTCCTCACCGCCGATGGCGCCGCCACCACATTGCAGGAACACGCAGGGAAAGTCTTGCTGATCGTCAATGTCGCATCGCGATGTGGTCTGTCGCCGCAATATGCCGATCTCGAGGCTCTTCAGCAGAAATATGGCCCCCGAGGTTTCGTCGTTCTGGGGTTCCCGTCGAATCAGTTCTTCCAAGAGTTGTCGTCGAACGACGCCATCGCCGAATACTGCGCGACAAAATGGGGAATCACCTTCCCGATTTTTGACGCGGTCAAGGTCAATGGCAAGAGTCGCTCCCCTCTCTATGCCGAGTTGACGAAGGCAAAGGACGAACGAGGCAGCGCGGGTAACATCCGTTGGAATTTCGAAAAGTTCGTCGTCACGCCCGATCTGCGAGTCTTCCGGTTCCGGCCGACAACAGTGCCGATGGACCCCGCAATCATCGACGCAATTGAATCGAACTTACCGAAATAGCGTTTTCTGGAAGTGCGCAAAAGTGAGAGAATTTGCGGGTGAGTAAATCCAGCACTGAACGTCGAATCCTTAACGCCGACGGCGAATGGGAACACATTGCGCCATTCCGGGTGCTGTGGATCGCCAAAATCGTCTATAGCGGGCCATTCGAGCTCTTCATCGCATCGGTGATTGCCGTCAATGCGCTGTTTCTTGCGATCCTGACGATGCCCGGAATCTCGCTGGGGACGCGGGCGACCGCGATCACCATTGACAACATCGCCATGGGGATCTACGTAGTCGAACTGCTGGTGAGAATCCTGTCGTACGGAAAGAAGCCATGGCACTTCTTCCGCCAAGGTTGGAACATTTTTGATTTCATCGTGGTGGGCCTCGCACCGTTTGCGGCTGGGCAAACAGTGATCCTGCGACTCTTGAGACTTCTGCGTCTGCTGCGAATTTTCCGGTTCTTGCCCGAAGTGCGGATTCTTTTCGCATCGATTGTGAAAAGTATTCCGCCTCTATTTAGCATGACCGTGCTGATCGGGCTTCTGCTGTTCCTCTACGGAATGGCCGGGACCTATTTATTCGGGACGGCGCTGTCCGAATCCTGGGGTCATATCGGGCGCAGTCTCAAATCGCTGTTCATTTTGTTGACGCTCGAAAACTTCCCGATCTATCTTGACGAGGCGATGGCAATCAGCCCCTTCGCACTGCCCTTTTTCTTGTCTTACGTGTTCTTTGTCGTCTTCACGATTCTCAACGTCTTGATTGGTATCGTCTTGAACGCCATGGACGAAGCTCGGGCCGAAGCGCGAATTCACACTGACACAAAAGCGGCACTCACCGAGTTGTCGTCGCTCGTCGATGTGATCAGTGCCGACGGGAAGATAACCGACGCTGAGCTCATGCAACTGCGCTCGGAAATCGACCGGCTTCGACAAAACTAAATCGCGCGAACCAGAAATGCGACCGTATGCTCGACGTAGAGCTCGGCGATAAGTGCTAGCCCAATGCCAAGGGTCGGAAGCAGTGAACGCCGACGCCCGCGCGCTGATTGACGCTGTTTCGGCAGCGATGAGCGCCGCGGATCTGGTCGCACTCAATGTTCGCAGCGTTGACGAAAAATTGTCTGCCGCGGTCATCGCCCGTGAATGGCTCGTGTCCGAAGGTCTTCTCGACTAGACCCCAGTCCCGGGCTCGGGATTAGGGCTTTGTTTTGTCGCTGGGCTTGTCGCTTTTGCGTGTCGCCAACGCAAAAACGGCGAGGCCGGCAACTAGGGCACCAGCTCCGAGGCCGTACGCCAGAACTTCATCTGCTCGGTTGGAGTCCACGAACACTCCGACGAACACGACCGCGATAATGGCGACGACGACACCGATCAGTTTCGACTTGAGGTCGTCGAGGTCGCGCACCCGCAACCAGGCGGGAACCGGCAACTCGGGGTCGATAAACAATTCGTACAGCCCGTAGCCAATAACGAGCAGAACGGTACCCAGCAGGATTGCATCGACGGCAGTGAGCACGTCAACGATCGTGTCTTTGAGGTACGTGTCGGTTGTGACCGACTCGTACACAACGACGACCATTTCGATTGAGCCCTGAACCATCAAGAGCAACGCCCCGATTATGGCGGCAATCGCGGGGACAATCACGGCGTAGCGAGTGAGACCGAGTATTTGGCGCATAGCGTCAGTTTATGGGCTCACGTCGGGGGTTGGCTAGACGGGCGAGGTGCCGACCTGAGCAACGGCAATCAGTCCGCGGTGCGTCAACCGCGGGCCCGTGCAACTGTATAGAATTTGGAGACTGCCGGAAATGACACTCTTCGTGAGGGGTCTGATTCGGACTCGCCACAACCAGTGGCACAAAGGGGAAGGTTTGCGCACATGGCTCGTCTGGGAATCGTGAAAGAGGGCGACGGGGAAACACGGGTTGCCGCCACTCCGGACACCGTCGCAAAGCTGTTGACCCTGGGCTACGAGGTCGTTGTTGAACGTGGCGCTGGTGCTGAATCGTCGTTCCCCGACTCTCAATACAAGGCGGCTGGCGCGATCGTCGCGGACAAAAAGAAGACGTGGTCATCCGAGATCGTGATGAAAGTCAACGCCCCCACTGACGCAGAGATTGCGACCATGGCGCCGGGAACGACCGTGATTGGCGTGATGGCGCCCGGGCTACGACCGGAACTCCTCGCGGCTTTGGCCAAGCGTGGGCTCACGGCAATTGCGCTCGATGCGGTGCCTCGTATTTCGCGCGCCCAGTCGATGGATGTCTTGAGTTCAATGGCAAATCTTGGTGGTTACCGCGCCGTGATCGAATCCGCCTATGAGTTTGGTCGTCTCTTCACCGGTCAGGTAACCGCGGCGGGCAAAGTGCCGCCGGCGAAGGTACTGGTCGCTGGGGCAGGAGTCGCTGGACTTGCCGCGATTGGTACCGCCTCGAGCATGGGTGCAATCGTTCGAGCGACCGACCCCCGTCCCGAAGTGGCAGACCAGGTAAAGTCAATCGGTGGCGAGTACGTTGCGGTTGAGGTCAACGAGAAGATGGCGTCGTCTGACGGGTATGCGAAAGCGACGAGCGAGGCGTATGACCGTCGCGCTGCCGAGATCTATTCGGAGCAGGCTCGCGATGTCGACATCATCATTACGACCGCGCTCATCCCTGGTCGCCCAGCGCCCAAGTTGTTGACCGAAGCAGACGTCGCGAGTATGAAGCCCGGCAGTGTCATTGTCGATATGGCCGCCGGAATGGGCGGGAACGTTGCTGGATCAAAGGCCGGCAAACGAGTTGTTACCCCCAACGGCGTCGTCATTCTTGGTTACACCGACCTTCCCGGTCGACTCCCCCAGCAAGCGTCACAGCTGTTCGGCACCAACATGCTGAACCTCCTCAAACTCGTGACTCCCGAAAAAGACGGGCAATTAACCCTCGACTTTGAGGACGTTGTGCAGCGTTCGGTGACGGTCGTCCAAGACGGCACCGTGATGTGGCCACCCCCACCCGTGCAGGTTTCCGCCGCGCCGGCCGCCGCCGCGGCCGAACCGGTGACGCCCGTCGAGAAACGAGTGATGTCCCCTCTTCGGAAGGGCCTCCTCAAGGGAGTCGGTCTCGCCGTCGTTCTCGCGATTTGCGCTTTCGCGCCCGCGCCTCTTCCCCAACACTTCCTCGTGCTCATGCTGTCGGTGGTCGTGGGCTTCTACGTGATCGGCAAGGTCCACCACGCGCTCCACACTCCGCTGATGAGCGTGACAAATGCTATCTCGGGAATCGTTGTCGTAGGGGCTATCGCCCAACTCGCATCGCCCAATGTCGTCGTTCAGGTTATAGCCGCGGTCGGCGTCCTTCTCGCATCAATCAATATCTTCGGTGGGTTTGCCGTGACACGTCGAATGCTCAAGATGTTTAGCAAAGGTGGAACCAAGTGAACATCGACATGCTGACAACCGCCGTCTATATCGTTGCGGCGCTCATGTTCATTTTGAGCCTCGCCGGATTGAGCAAGCACGAGACGTCCCGATCGGGACTCACCTTCGGAATCGCGGGAATGGCTCTCGCGCTCGTCGCCACCATCGCATCTCTTGCTCTGAATTCATGGGGCTCACCACAATCGATGCTCGGCTTGTCCCTCCTCGTCGTCGTCGTTCTCATCGGTGCTGGGATTGGTCTCTGGCGCGCGCGCGTCGTTGCGATGACAGGAATGCCGGAACTGATCGCGCTTCTTCACAGCTTCGTCGGTTTCGCCGCGGTTCTCGTGGGCTGGAACGGTGCGCTCGATTCGCACGACGTACTCGCCGATTTCATCAGCATCCACCACGGTGAAGTATTCATCGGCGTGTTCATCGGTGCCGTCACGTTCACTGGTTCGATCGTGGCCTTCCTCAAGCTCTCTGCGCGTATTTCCAGCAGCCCACTGATGCTCCCTGGGAAGAACTTTCTCAATGTCGGAGCGCTGGTTGGATTCGTCGGCCTAACCGTCTGGTACATCGTCACGCCCGACATCTGGTTGCTGGTCGCCGTCACGGTACTCGCGCTTCTTCTCGGATGGCACCTCGTCGCGTCCATCGGTGGCGGAGACATGCCAGTCGTTGTGTCGATGCTCAACAGCTACTCGGGTTGGGCTGCCGCGGCAGCCGGATTCCTGCTCAATAACGACCTCCTCATCGTCACGGGTGCGCTCGTCGGATCTTCCGGTGCCTACCTGTCGTACATCATGTGTAAGGCCATGAACCGATCGTTCATTTCCGTCATCGCCGGAGGCTTCGGGATTCCCAAGCCCGCGGCCGCCGGCGAAGAAGAAGAGGGTGAGATTCACGAGACCGATGCTGCGTCCGTGGCTGAAATGCTCAATGCTGCGGATACGGTCATCATCACCCCCGGTTACGGAATGGCGGTCGCACAAGCGCAGTACCCGGTCGCCGAGCTTACGCAGCGGTTGATTGCGAAGGGCATAACGGTGCGGTTCGGCATCCACCCCGTCGCGGGTCGACTTCCCGGACACATGAACGTGCTGCTCGCCGAGGCGAAGGTACCCTACGACATTGTTCTTGAAATGGACGAAGTCAACGATGACTTTGCGAGCACCGCAGTCGTTCTCGTCATCGGAGCCAACGACACGGTCAACCCCGCCGCCGCGGAAGATCCGGGCAGCCCCATCGCGGGGATGCCCGTGCTCCACGTCTGGGAAGCGAGCACCGTCGTCGTGTTCAAACGGTCAATGAGTTCCGGTTACGCAGGAGTTCAAAACCCTCTGTTCTTCCGCGACAACGCCTTGATGCTGTTCGGCGACGCAAAGGACCGCGTCGAAGACATCATCAAGGCGCTGTAGCACCGCGAATTTAGCCGTTCGTCACGAACACGTTTCGTTGCACGGTGGTCAGTGCGGTGTTCGCCGTGATAATCGACGCCAGCGAGGTTCGCTTGATTGCCGCGACATCCGGCCTACTCATCCATGCCTCGAAATACAGCCGGTCACCGGTTCGAAGGCGCGAGAACTGATTGACGATCACCTTGGTGAAGAGCTGACCGAGAGAGCCTCCGGCGACGTGATCTTCTGCCAGGCCTCCAACCCACGCATCTACCTCGTTGACATTTCCGTAGGTGGCTGCCAATTGCACAGCTAACGCCGCATCCGACGTGATCTGGCTGAATTCAGTCACCTTCGGGAGTCCGTACGCAGCTCGCATCGTGTTGTAATCTGCGAGCCCGTGGTCACGCCCGCGTTGGATGTTGAGTGCCGCCAAATCCAGTCCGCCAGCACCGGGAGGGCCAAATAGGAAGTTCCGCACGCCGTCGTTGATGTAGACGTCGACTTCTTGCGCCTCACCAGTGATTTCTGCTTTGAGAAAGACGTCAATGTCACCTTCGTGATTGGGTAACGACGGGTCAAACACCGTTGGATTGAAGAAAGCCGCCGCCAATTCCAGCGGCCCGCCATCTGTCTCTGTACCGTCGTTGTTGAGTCGACCAACCTCGTCGTCCAACATGCTGTGGCCAAAGCGGTACGCCGCCGTCGCGAACTCGTTAGAGATCGACGGGTTCACCCTTGGTGAATAACCCCGGTACACGGGCATGGCATTCGAGCCGAGCAGTGCCGGCAGGTACTCGTTGTAGACAATCCACTGCATCTCAGCAATGACCGTCTGACGCGCCTTCTGATAGATCGCTTCGTCGCTGAGGCCGGGTTTTCTCGCAGCGATCTGTCCCGCGATGCGATTGTGTTCGCGCACAAACAGGGTCTGTAGCGAGGTGATGCCCGGGTTCTCGTTAGCACGAACATCCCCAGCCAAGAAGAGGTTCTCATCGGCCACCTGGTGAGCGTCGTTGTCGTTTTCGAGAAGAAGACTGTTGAACGGAAGCATGTTGCCCTCGCTTGTCTTCATCAACCCACCGGTCATTGTTCGAAGAGCCGTCGCGCGATCAGCGTCGGAACCATAGACCTGTGACCCGTCGATGAATGCGGTCACCCAGTTGTTCTGCTGTCGCGGGTTCGTGGTCGACGTACCCGTGCTCGTCACAAACGTCGATCGAGTGAACGGGATGGTTGCGGTGCCTGTTGACGCGGGGTCAAATTGCAGATCGCCCGTGGGAACAGAGATGGGCTGGCGATCGCCTGTTCGCTTAACCGTTCGGGTAATGTCGTGGTCAAGAAATTGACCAAACACGTACACCATGTCGGTCAAGCTGCGATTGTTGATGATGCTTTCGGTCTGGGCGCTAATCGCGTTGGAGACGGCGCGGGCGCTGGGACGACCCGGTCCGGCCATAGTCGAGATGCCGTCGTTATAGCCCTGCGGCGCCGTCCGGACAAAGCCGAACGAAACAGAGCCCCACGCCGGGTTCATGAGATTGTTGCGCTCGCCGCTATACATGTATTGCGGTCCCGTTGCGGCCGGACGTGGCTCTTTGTTGGGTGCTTTTCCTGCGATGGCCGGGGCTGCCCCGCCAACGAGTGTGGCCACGGCCACGGTAGTAGTCAACGCCGACGCAAGGATTGCGGTGACGGTTCGGGAACGTTGCATGAGAACTCATTTCGTGTTTGGTGTAGTCGGACGGATGTGCCGATGACGCAAACATACAAATTCAATACCTACAATTTGCTGTGACTTATCTATGTGTCGTCCAAGAAAATAGGCGGACGGTGGGCGCGGGCCACTGCGTGCTCAACGCCCGCGGTGAAGTCATTGGTACGAATACGTGGGGCGATGACACCGCAGTATCGGAGAACAACGGCTACGCCATCGGAATACCAACTCTTTGTCTGAGATTCATCCGCTGCGAAGCGTCGTTCAGCTGGAAAGAGGACTGACCACCCCAAGGTTTTAGCGTGCCTACTTTTGCTTCGTCGGTTGGAAAGATCAGAGGTGAAGGCTGCCGCCCCGGAACAACTCAGTTCTAGCGCTTGGTTCGCCGCTTAACAGCCCTTGCTATGCGCATGACAATCCCAACGACAATCACGACATAGACCAGGAGTGAAAATCCCCATTTGATCGCCGAGGTTGTTGAGGCAAGGAGGGCAATCGATGACGAAACCGTGCCGTCTGCAAGGTATTGGCTAGATAGTGCGGCCAAGGCGAAGTTTTCGATCCAATCGAAGATGACCTGGCCGAATGGGAGCAGATTCAGAATCCCAACCTTTTGCGAATATGGCTTAAACAAAACCGAGACCCACACCACATACATAACCCCGTAAATCAGACCAAAGAGAGTGTCCCACACCTGATTGAATTGGACATAGGCCAGAATCATCGGATCAGAACGTTCCGCAAGGAATGCAAGAATCTCTGCCTGGCCAAAGCCCAACGACGTTCCGAGCGACTGGACACTGCTGTCGGCCACGGCAAAAGCAGTCCCCTTGCCGGTTAGGACAACGACAAGGTAGGCGCCAAAAACAGCGGTGGCCACCAACGCGGTAACCAGGTTTGACTTCGCGTAGAAAAACCATGATGCGCGGCTCAGGGGTCCAGATTTTCTCGACGGCCTCTTGCTCTCGGGGCTTTTGCTCGACATGATTGCTTATCTACCTCTCTGCCTCTCGTTCAAAGTTTACGTGCCCTCGGCAGGAGTCGAACCTGCGGCCAAGAGATTAGAAGGCTCCTGCTCTATCCGCTGAGCTACGAGGGCGTAGTTAAAGGTTATCGCGGCGAATCAGCGCAACGTCGACCTCGCGATGCCTCAATT
>JBEENB010000019.1:0-23067 GCA_041192365.1 Actinomycetota bacterium
GCACGGATAACAGCACCCCAAGAAAGATGAATGGCAATGATTCGACGAACACGCTGATTGACAGAGTGAAAAAATCGAGTGCCGCATCCGGCAAACCTGCGCTCGCGTCCCCCGGGAACAACGTGCGCAATGTCATTGCGCCAGCGAAAATTAGCAGGCCAATGAAACCTCCAATAGCCGTCCGCTGTCCGACCTTGGCACTCATACTGCGAGGCTACCGTGCGTTTGAACCCTGGGCAGTCTGGACCCTAGTTAGATGACGGGTCCAGTCCATTTTTCGCCAGGCCCTGCACCCAATTCGTTGGGAATTGCCGAGGCCTCACGGAACGCGAGCTGAAATGAACGCAAACCGTCACGCAATGGACGTCCTTGCTAATTCCCTAGGTAACTGGGCGATAGACAAATAGCCTGAACGTATGTCAAACCTAGAACACGGTTTACGGCCATCGATAACCATCAGCCTGACGGTGCTAACTTCGGTTGTCGCAGCGCCGGCAACGCTAGGCGTCATTCCCAAAATGGTGGCCTAACTTGGGTCAAAAATTGACGAATCTGCTTGACACGCTGAAATCAGCGGAACCTTTAGTCGCGGTAGTCGGATCAGCGAACTTAGATATCGTCCTCGAAGTTTCGCGCCGACCATTTGCGGGAGAAACCATCATGGGACAGGGGTTACAAGAAACAGCGGGTGGCAAGGGCCTCAATCAAGCCCTGTCCGCCGTTCGAGTTGCGTCGACGACCTTAATTGGGTCAGTTGGGCGCGATCGTGCTGCGCAACAAATCGAAGAAGCGCTGAACTCCGCGGGTGTGGACATGTCCTACCTCGTTCGTCAAGAGATGGCGACCGGTCGCGCATACATACAGGTGACGCCCGATGGCGAGAACAGCATCATCGTTTTGGCATTGGCGAACTCGGCAATGTCCCCCGTGGAGACACTCGCGGCACTCGAGAAGGCGAACCCAACGATTGTCCTCACGCAGTTCGAGGTGCCTCGAGAAGTCACTGTCGCGGTAGCCCAGTGGTGTCGTCAGAGGGGGGTGAGGCTTGTTCTCAACCCGAGCCCGGTCCAACCAATCGACATCGCTGCGATTTCCAACGCCAATCCCCTGATTGTCAATCAGGTCGAAGCCCAAACAATCCTCGGTGTCGATTCGAACGATGATCAGTATTTAGCACGCCAACTCGCCGACCGATTCGAGTCCGTCGTGCTCACCGCAGGCTCGAATGGAGCGTTCGTTGTCAGTGGGGGCGAGATTGTCCATATTTCAGGCGAACAAGTCAAGGTTGTCGACACGACGGGCGCTGGGGACGCTTTTGCGGGAACACTCGCGGCTCATCTTGCTCACGGAACGAAACTCGTGGACTCAGCGATGCTCGCAAATCGTGAAGCCGCTCGGATCATTCAATTGACGCGCGAGGCGCGGTGAGATAACTGCCCTAAAGTTAGCGGTGTCCTCACCATTGCTCTTTAGCAGCTCCTGTGGTAACTTGACTCCAATCGATTTACCAAACCGGTTTGCAATCTGGCTCCTATTCAATGACGAGGAGAGTCGTGGTTTCTATCTCAGAGGTCGCTGAGCACGCTGGAGTCAGCCGCACGACCGTGTCCCACGCCCTTAGTGGCAAGCGGAAGGTGAGCGCCGCGGTTCGGGATCGAGTGATCGCCGCGAAACAGAGCCTCGGATACGTGCCGAGCCGCAGCGCGCAGAACCTTGCTCTCGGGAGCACGCGGATTATTGCCCTCGTTGTGCCGGATATCGGCAACGGCTACTTCGCTGAACTCGCGCAAGGGGTCGAGGCTACCGCCGTGGAACGCGGTTACAACGTGATTCTTTGTACGACCGGGTTTGATGACGCGCGAGAATTGAAATACCTCAGCATGGTCCAGTCGCGCGCGGTCGATGGCCTCGTGTACGCCGCCGGAGCGCCGCCGACTGACAGCGAGTTGGCTAATCTACTCGGCGGTATCCCGTTGATCTTTGTTGACGAGGAAATCCCCAACACCCGTTTCGGTTCCGTCGTCTCGGATAACTACGCGGGCGGTCAGTACGTTGCTGAGCATCTAATCGGGCTCGGCCACCGCTCGGCGGTGGTGCTCTCGGTTGAGGGCGACCCCGTGACGAGCGAACGCCGGGTTGCCGGCTTTGTCGATGCTTGGCGCGCGGCCGGCCTGAGCGACCCGCTGACCGGCATCGGAGACTACACCGAGCAACGCGGCCGAACAGCGGTGCGCCCACATTTAGCGTCCCTTGCGAGTGGTGCCGCCACCGCCGTATTCGCAACCAACGATCTCATGGCGTTCGGGGTGCTGGACGAATTGCGCGTCGCCGGAATCCGCGTGCCCGACGACGTTTCGGTTGTTGGGTTCGATGACTCTCCCGCCGCAAAATATTGTTACCCAGGCCTGACCACCGTGCGTCAGGATGTGCTCGGTCTCGGTAAAACGGCCACCGACGCATTGCTGGATGCGCTGGAGTGTCGTGAACAGCCTGTCGCCGACCAGGTGACCCTGCCGGTGGCGCTGGTCGAGCGGCAAACCACCGCTCGGAGGGTCGACTCGTGACCGAGTCGTACGCAGTATTTTTCGGCGATGTCGCACAGGACGAGTACTACGCGATGCCGTACTTCCCGTCCGGAGGTGACAAAATCTACGTCGAGACGCTACCCACCCAGTTCGGTGGAATGGTCGCCAACGCCGCCGCAATCTACGCGCATTTCGGTCGTCGGACCTCATTCAGCAGTCAGCTGAATTCGGGGGTGCTGACCCACAAGCTGCTCGGCCAACTGCGCGAACTAGGCGTCGCCACCGACCACGTGATCTTCGACGAGCAAGTACCAGACTCACACTGCATCATCATGTTGGCTGGCGACCAGCACATCGTTCTGATTCCCAGCCTTGGCATCACTCGGACCGAACTGACCGATTCAGCCTGGGAGCATATTCATGGCGCTGAGTTCCTGTTCACCACGCTGACCGACGCCATCCCTTTCCGGCGGGGTTCTTTGCCGGCCGCCGAGGTGCTGGCCGAGCTAAGACGCGACGGCACGCTCGTTGTCATGGACATTGACGTTTTCAACCCCGAGAACCATAGTTCGGGGCTGATCGAGCAGTGTGACATCTTGTTCATGAACGCCCTTGGTCACCGACGCTTTGTCGAAAGCGGTAATGACATTGCGGCTCTGCTTGCCGCAGGTGCCAGCGCAATTGTGGTCACGCTCGATAGTGACGGGTGTGAAGTCTTCACTACCAGCGGCTCCGAGCGCATCGCGGGCCACGCGGTCCCGGTAATCGACGTCACGGGTGCCGGCGATACTTTCTCGAGTTCATTCATGTTCGCCTATACGACCACCCGCGACCCGTTCGAGTCCGCGCGCTTCGCCAACGCGGCTGCCGCGATGTCAGTTGGCAAGGTGGGCGCGCGAGGCGGGATGACCTCCGGAAACGACGTTCGCACATTCCTATCGCGACAAAAAGCCTGACTGTACGCCATCTAACAATCACCAAACAGAAAGGTCAATTCAATGGTAAATGAAAGTGCAGTTGTGAAGTTCCTCAAAGGCTACGGCCGTTTGACGATCTTCATGATGCCAATCGGCATCGCCATCAACTTCATCGGTGGGCAGATCGCCCTCCTGTTGAAGCTTCCCGTGTACCTCGATAGCATCGGCACAATTCTGGTCGGCGCAACCTGTGGCATGGGACCGGGCGCCTTGGTCGGCGCGATCTCGAACGTCCTGAATGCGATCACGTCGCCGCCAACGTTGGCGTTTGGTGTGCTCAACATCATGTTCGGCCTGCTCGCGGGCTACCTCGCCCGTCGCGGAGTATTCAAGTCGTGGTCGAAGACTCTGCTGAGCGCGATTCCGTTTGCACTCATCGGAGGCGTTCTGGGAGCCATTATCACCATCTGGGTGTTCGGCGGCCTCGCGGTCGGCGGTGGCGCTCTCGTCGTCGGTGCGCTTGTCGCACTCGGCCTGGACGTCAACACGGCGAACTTTGTCGCACAGGTGCCTATGGACATCCTCGATAAGGTGCCCACGGTGATGATCGTGTTTGCAATCATTAAGGGAATCCCCAACCGGACGTTTGCCAAGCTCCCACTCGGATACATCTATCTGGGCAAAAACAAGGCTGGCGCTTCGTCCAAGCCATCTGGGACGTCGGTGAGCTGACCGTGTCTTCGGAATCCGGGAACGCGGTCGCCTTTGTCAACCGCTTCCGCACATACGTGGACCGTGGCAATCCGATCCGAAATATGGATCCGATTGTCGTGTTCATCGTGCTGGCTGCAATTGCCATTGCACCGATTGCGTTCCCTGGTTTCGTCGCGGCAGCCATCGTCTGCTTGATTTACCCCGTCATTGCCCTATTTGCCGGCGTCGCGCGAGAGTTCCTCCCCACCTACCTAAAGTTGTTCCTGGTCGTCGGCCTCGTCTTGTTTGTCTTGCGCGCTGCGTTCATCGATGGGGAGGACCCGCTATTCCGACTCGGAAACATCGCTCCGACGTGGGCGGGTGTAGAAGAGGGAGCGCGGTTCGCTTTGCTTGTGATGGCGATCAGCGGCGCGGTCACTTTGTTTTTCAACCTTGCCACGGTGCGTTATCTGATGTTGGCCCTCGAACTGCGCGGAGTCACTCCGCGCGCCACTTACGTGATTTTGGCCTCTTTCCAGTCAATCATCGACCTTGGTCGCCATGCCCGCACGGTGCTCGAGGCTCAGCAGTCGCGTGGCATCGAGACACAGGGCAACATCATCGTTCGGGCGCGGGCGTTCTTTCCAATTCTCGCACCCGTCTTCCTCGCCGCGATAAACCAGACCGAGGAGCGCGCCGTCTCGCTTGACGCCCGGGCCTTCAACTCCAACGTTCCACACACGCACCTTGTGATGTTACGCCCAACCAGGCCAAGAGAGCTCGTCGTTGCGGTCCTCGTCGTCGCAACCGTGTTGGCTGCATTCATCGGATCGGCCGTCGGATGGTTCTAGCCGCTCTGCGAGGTGTTTCGTTCACCTACGCCTACACCAACGAGCCTGCGCTGCGGGACATCAACCTCACCCTAGAGGAAGGTTTGCTGTACGCAGTTATCGGCCCGAATGCAAGTGGCAAGTCCACGCTCTGTGCGCTCCTGCGGGGGATTGTGCCACTCTTCCACGAGGGTGAACTTACGGGCACCGCCGAGATCCGCGGTCGCAACCTATTGGAATGGGATCCCGCTGAGCTATCGCGCGAGATTGGCTACGTCTTCGAGAATCCGTTCACACAGATTAGCGGTATCAAAGAGACGGTCTTCGAGGAAATCGCGCTCGGACTCGAGAATCTGGGCATGCCCCCCGAAGAGGTCATCGACCGGGTGGAGCAGGTTGTCGAGCAACTCGAACTTGGCGCTCTGGTCGCGAAGAACCCCAATGAATTGTCGGGCGGGCAGCGGCAAAAAGTTGCCTTCGCCTCTATTATCGCGATGGACGCCGACGTAATCGTGATTGATGAGCCCACGTCGCAACTCGACCCGGAATCATCGGACGCCGTGTTTGCGATAATCGCGAACCTCAAGAAAAGTGGCAAGTCGATCGTTTTGGTAGAGCACAAAATGGATCTCGTCGCCCAGTATGCCGACCGGGTTATCGCACTCAATGGTGGGCGGCTCGTAATCGAGGGACCCACGAGCGAGGTATTCACGTCTCCACTGTTGAACGCGTCTGACATAGCCCGCCCCGCGGTCACCGAGCTTGCCGAGGCCTTGGTTCACGTGGGTCGGCCCCTTTCACGCACTCCTGTGACCCGCGCCGAAGCCGCCGAGCTCATCCGTGCCCGAATGAAGGGAGGCTCACGTGCCGATCGTTCTCGATGAAGTTGCATTTGACTACCCCGACGGCACCCCCGCGGTGGAATCGGTCAGCCTCCGCGTCGAAGACGGCGAACGGGTCGCCATAGTCGGTCAGAATGGCGCGGGCAAGACCACCACGGTCAAACTCATGAACGGTCTTTTAAAACCCAAATCGGGCGCCGTCATGGTCGATGGTGAATCCACCGCTAATCGCACGACAGCCATGATGGCGCAAACCGTCGGATACGTTTTTCAGAATCCTGACGACCAGATATTCACTAGCAGCGTGCAGAGCGAGCTCGAATACATGCCAAAGTACCTCCGCTGGGAGGAAGAACGGCGGGATGAAAGAGTCGCCCGAGCGGTGGCACTGTGCGGTCTCGAGCAGCACCTCGAAACGAACCCTAACGACCTGCCAATCGCAATTCGCAAGTTCATCGCGATCGGTGCGATTCTGGTTGGCGAATGCCGATATGTCATCCTGGACGAGCCGACCGCCGGCCTGGACGTTCCTGGCCTTCGCCTGCTGAACTCGCTGATTAATCACCTCCAGTCCGAGGGTATCGCCGTCGTCACAATCACTCACGATATGCGATTCGTCACCGAATCATTTGACCGCGTGGTGGCAATGGCAAACGGTTCGGTTGTAGCCGACGGCCCCTGCGAAGAAGTCTTCGCCGACGACGACGTACTGAAACGGGCTCGTATCCGCCGTCCCGAAGTGGCTCAACTGGTGCGCGACCTTGGCATCCCGACCACCGCGCTTCGCTTGGACGACATCGTCCACAATATTCCCTGATTCCACAGAAAGGCTAGACCCATGAGCAGACTGCTTGACTCTTTCACATCGGAGATTCCGATATTCGCGATGTTGCATCACAAGGGTGACGATACAGTCGACATCCAGGCGCGCGCCCGCCGCGAGATAGACCTGCTGTGGGCGTCTGGCGTCGATGCGGTGATTGTCGAAAACTACTTTGGCGGTGTCGACGACGTGATCGCGACGTGTGAATATTTGCGGGCTGAACGCCCCGATGTGGTATTCGGGATCAACGTGCTCAACGACGACGCGGAAGCGTTCCGCATTGCACGCACATTCGGCGCACGTTTCGTGCAGCTCGATTCGGTGGCAGGACACCTGCCTCCGTCCGAGGACCGAAAGTACTCCGACTGGCTCGAATCCGAACGCGCAGCGAGTGATCTACTGGTGCTCGGCGGGGTTCGTTTCAAGTATCAGCCGGTGAACTCGGGTCGCAGTCTTGAAGAAGACCTGCTACTCGGGGTCGGGCGGTGCGACGCCATTGTCGTAACAGGTGAAGGAACGGCGATCACCACGCCGCACCTCAAGACGCTCGAGTTCCGACGGATTGTGGGCGAGGAGTTCCCTCTCGTGATCGGCGCGGGCGTAACGCCATCCAGCGCCGAGGCCGACCTTGCCGACGCCGATGCCGTTGTAGTCGGGAGTGCGCTCAAAGATACCTACACTGACACCGGCGATATCGACGAGGCGCACACGCGTGAACTGGTAGATGCAATACGTGCGCTCGACGCCAGAACCGGGAATATAGCAGCAGGGGGTACACGATGAGCCGCGTGCTGCTGGCCGGTGAGTCATGGTCGACCACCTCGATTCACACCAAGGGCTTCGACTCGTTCATCACCTCGCTCTACGAGGAAGGTGCAACCGACTTCATTGCCGCACTCGAAGCAGCCGGGCACGCGGTGACCTTCCAACCGAACCACATTGCGGCGGAGCAATTCCCGAACTCAATCGAAGCGCTGAACGCCTACGACGTCGTCGTGCTCAGCGATATCGGCTCCAACACGCTCCTCATGCCCAAGAAAGTGTTCGTTGGCGGGCAGAGTGCGCCCAACCGGTTAAGTGTGCTCGCCGAGTGGGTGCGTGGGGGTGGTGCCGTGCTCATGGTCGGCGGTTACCTGAGTTTCCAGGGCATCGAGGCGAAGGCAAATTATCGCGGCACGCCGCTGGTGGAGGTGCTCCCGGTTTTGATGGAGGTCGGCGATGATCGCGAAGAGACGCCCGAGGGCTCCGTCGCACAGGTGAGTCTGACTGACCACCCGGTGATGCGAGGGATAACGGAACCGTGGCCACGCATCCTCGGATACCAACGTTTGGTTGCAAAGGACGGCACCCAGGTGCTTGCGACCGTGGGCGACAACCCACTGATCGTCGTCGGCGAGCATGGTAAAGGTCGGGTAGCAGCGTTCGCATCCGACATGGGGCCGCACTGGATGCCGCGAGAGTTCGTGGAATGGCCAGGATACGCCCGGTTGTGGCAGCAACTGACCGCCTGGCTAGCGGCTGGAAAGGGACGAGACCAGTGACCGACATACGCGAGATCACCAATGAACCGCCCTCGGGATTGGTGGAAGCCCAACGCTTGGCCATCAAGGTCGCTGAGACCATTGCCCACGGTGCCAAGCCGATGGAGGTCGAAAGCGCCGTGCGCGACCGCGCCAACGCCCTCGTGCTCGAACTCGGGGGCACGGGGGTCTGGACGCCAACCACAGTGGGTTTCGGCATTGGCACCCTCAGTTGCTTCCCGACCGACGAACCGAGCGACCAACGCTTTCTGTGGAACATCGACCTTGGCATGGTTGACGTGCATCCGGTCACGCCTGACGGCTGGTGGGGGGACTGCACTCGTTCTTTTCAGGTCGGTAACAACCCGGCACAGGTTGCTGCGCTCGAGACGATTGAACGCATCCATCAGACGGTGCTCGATTCCGCACGCCCGGGAATGCGCGCGTGCGACTGGTTCGCGGTGTTCAAGGGCGAGTTAGACAAGACGGACTTCAAACTCATGGACCGACTATCGAACATCGGACACTCGATCGACGCAAGTACGTCCTACGACGGTGGCTATATCGACGCATGGAACGAAACGGTAATGACCGGTGCGTGGGCGGTCGAGCCGTTCATCGGCAATCATCTCTTCGGCGTCAAACGGGAAGACGTCGTGTGGTTTGGCCCGACAAAGTGCACCGTCATCTCATGACCAGTGTGAAGAGTTCTCTGGCACGACGGAAATGAGGTTGTTGATAGCGCCATGGATGACTTACAGATTTGAAGTTCGGTGAACCGCGGGATTTGAACCCTGGGCCGTCTGGCCCTTAGTTAGACGACGGGTCCAGTCCACTTTTCGCCCGGCCCGGCGCCGAGTTCGTCGGGAATTGCCGATGCTTCACGGAACGCGAGTTGCAACGAGCGCAGCCCGTCACGGAGCGGGCGGGCGTGGTGGTCGCCCAATTCGGGTGCGGCGGCGCTCATGAGGTGGACGGCGACCCCTTGAAGCACCTCGACCGCGGGCACTTCGGCGATGTCGAGAGTCGCTGATGAGGGATCTCTCTTGCTTCGGCAAGCCACAAACGTTGGACGAGTGTGGGGCTTGACGAGCAACCTGTCTTAGTGTACAAATAGGTAAGCAAGTGCTTTCCTATCCAAGGTAAATACGAAAGGTACACAATGATCCATCGTTCCTCTTTGGCGGCTATTGTCGCTGCTGCGGGCATTGTCGCAACACTCACTGGGTGTTCAATGTCCTCGGACGGTGCCCCTTCCAGCACCGAAACGATTAAAATCGGGTTGCTCACCGACCTGAGCGGGGCCGCGGGTATTTTTGGCCCGCCAACCCAAAACGCCGCAGAACTCGCCGTTGAGGAAATCAACGCGGCGGGTGGCGTTAACGGCCAACAGCTTGAGCTCTTGGTCGCCGATGAGACCGGCGTTCCCACTGCTGGAGTTAGTGCAGCGCAGCGACTCATCCAGGAAGACGGAATCGCCGCACTCTTCGGTCAGCACAACAGCGCAACTCGCGATGCTGTCGCTCCCGTGACCAGCGACGCTGGACTCGCGTACTTTCACACCCCGCTGGCTGAAGGCAACTTCTGCTCGGCAAACGTTATTTCTAACGGTGAAGTTCCTGCACAGCAGCTAGCACCAGCGATTCCTTATCTGCAGACCGAGACCGGAAACAACAAATGGTTCCTTCTTGGCGCTGACTACATCTGGGGGCAGACCGTTCTTGCCGATGCTGAAAAGTACATCTTGGCCAGTGGTGGCGAGGTTGTCGGTAAGGAATTGGTTCCGATTGGTACCACTGACTTCCAGAGCGTGATCACCAAAATTAAGCAGAGTGGGGCACAGCTCATCATCCCGGCTATTTTCGGCGGCGACGCAATCACGTTCGAGAAGCAGGCTTTCGATGCTGGCGTTGGCAACTCCGCCGTGCAGCGACTCGGTGTGATTTATGAAGACGGCACCCTGGGCGCAATGGGCGCTGAAGTAACCGACGGGATGTTTGTCTCCATGGCTTACAACGAAGCCCTTGACACCGACGCGAACGCCGCGTTCCTCAAGGCTTACTACGCCAAGTTTGGCGATGACGCGCCGCCACAGTCGGCACTGTCGGAGCAGACCTACGTCGCGATTCACGCGTGGGCCAATGCTGCCAACAAGGCCAAGTCAACTACGAGCCTCGATGTACTGACGGCTCTTTCTGGCTCAACGTACGACGGACCGTCGGGAACAGTTACTTTCGGACCCGATCACTTCGCAACACAGTCCATCGTGTTGACGCGTGTTCAGCCGGATGGTGTGTCGGTTGTCGCCACAACGTTCGATTCAGTTGACGCGGAGCAGACCTGCTCCGAACCCATGGGCAAGTAGGGCTCTTCCAACCCCATGGATTATGCATTCATCGTCGACCAGGGCTTGGGTATCTTGGCAACAGCCTCGGTATCCGCCCTGGTCGCGATGGGTCTAGCCCTGTCATTCCGGCTGATGGGCATCATCAACCTCGCCAGTGGCGACTTCATGATGATCGGCGCCTACTCGGTTCTGACCTGTGTGGCGATTGGGCTTCCCTATCTCGTAGGTGTTATCGCAGCCTGCGTGATTGGGTTTTTATTCGGAGCGCTCACAGAGGTGGGCCTCTTGCGGCGTTTCGCGCGGGCCCCGGAACTTGCGATTCTTGGCACATTCGGGCTTGGCATCGTGATTCGCCAAATCGTCGAACTGATCTTCGGCAAGAACTTTCAATTTGTTGAGAACCCGCTGTCTGGTTCGGTTTCTATTGGGGGTGCCGAGTTTCCGCTCTACCGGCTCGTGTTGATTGCCGTGTCGGTTGCGGTCATTGGCGCACTTCTGCTTGTCCTCACGGTGACCCCTCTCGGGGTCAAAGTCCGCGCTGTCGCAGCAGACGGCGATCTAGCCGAAACTCTCGGCATCCAATCCGGCAGGCTCAAGCTGGTTGTTTTTGCCGTCAGCACCGCCATGGCCAGCCTGGCCGGGTCACTCATCGCACCGTTGACTAACGTCGGACCAGGGATGGGCAATGCCTACCTGTTCGTTATGTTCGTGGTGGTAATCGTCGGTGGGGCCCGGGTAAGTATGGTCCTCGTTGCCGCCCTCGCGATTGCAATCGTTCAAAACGTCACCACCCTCGTCGTCGACTCTCTCGTCGCCAAGCTTGCGATTCTCGGCATGGCATTCCTTGTTTTGGCCGCCACTCGCCCCGCTACGAAGGGGGCCATCGTATGATTCGGCGCTCGATCCCGCTGCTTGCCGCTGCGGCTGTACCGCTGCTCGCGCTCACGCTTGGTGGCTACCAAGGCGGTCAGTTCGCCCAATTCGCGCTGTATGGGGTTGCGACGGCAGCGTTGGCACTCTGTTGGGGCTTCGCGGGAATCTTGAGCCTCGGCCATGCGGTCTCTTTTGGCATTGGCGCCTATGTCGCCGCGTGGTTCGGCATAAACGTTCCGAACGGCGGAACACTTCTCGGCATTCTTGTGGGAGGGCTGACCGCTGGTGTCGTGTCGCTGCTCGTTGGTCTCGTGGGACTGCGGGGCCGGGTCAACGTCATCACCTTCGCACTACTCACTTTCGTTTTACTCTTCGCCGCAATTGAGGTCGTGAATCAACTCACGCCGATCACGGGAGGGTTCAACGGGCTCGCCGGGGTGCCTCCACTAAACATTGGCGACACCTGGACCGCCGACCCCGTGGCGCAGCGAGTTATTGCGACAATCGCCGCGGTCTGTCTGTTGTGGAGTCTCATTGTCGTTGCGCGCAGCCCGTTCGGTGGCGTGCTTACCCTGGCCAAAACGCACGCTATTCGGGCAGCCTCTTCCGGGTACAACATTCCCGCCTTCCGAATTGGGACTTTCGCCTTCGTCGGAGTCGTCACCGGACTTGCAGGCGGGGTGTTCGCCACCCAGACTCAGTTCGTCGCGCCGGATCAGATTAGCTTGGCCCTGGCCACAAACTTCGTACTCTGGGCAATGATCGGTTCGCGCACGAGCCTGATCGGCAGTTTCGCGACGGCAATAGTCATCAGTTTCATCACTAACGAACTCGCGGACAAGTTCCTGTCGGTGTGGTTGCTCGCCATGGGCCTCATCTTTATCGCTGTCGTGGTGCTCGTTCCTGACGGGTTGGCCGAGGCGGTCCTCAAACGGTTACCCAAAAGATGGCGTCTCAACAGGATGGTAGAACTGACGACCGCGACGGAAGATGTCAGCGGTGGCGGCAAGTCTCTCGAGGCGACGGGAATCACGTGCGTCTTTGGCTCGTTCACCGCTGTAGACGACGTAAACCTCTCCGTGCGCGCAGGTGTCCATTGTTTGATTGGCCCCAACGGCGCCGGTAAATCCACATTGCTGAACGCACTTTCGGGCACCGTGCCCCCCTCCGCAGGCAAATGGCGCTTGGGAGACACCGAGCTCACAAAGATGCGTCCTTGGCAAATGGCGCGGGCCGGTGTTGCGCGCAAATTCCAGTCTCCGGCCGTTGCGGGGGATCTCACCGTGGCTCAAAACCTTGCTGTGGCCCGGTTGGGAGTGACCGCGCACCCCGTTGCACTGATATTTGCACCGTGGCGCGCAGACCTGACATCGACGGCGTGGCGAATCCTTGAGGCTGGTGACCTCGTTCGCCTGTTGGACAGTCCCGCAGTCCGTCTATCTCACGGACAGCGGCAGATTCTCGAGCTCGCCATGACCTTCGCAAGTCGACCCACTCTCGTTCTCTTGGACGAACCGACGGCAGGCATGACGGCTAGTGAGACGTCACGCATCGCTGAGATTCTTCGAACCGAAGCTGCTGGGCTCGACATTGCAATTGTTGTCGTTGAACACGACATGACGGTCATCCGTTCCGCGGCCTCTGCGGTCACCGTGCTGCAGGCGGGACAGGTTCTGGCAACAGGGACCGTCGAGGAGATAGAGAACAACAGCGACGTTACGCGCGCGTACGTTGGGGAGGGCAAGTGATGTCATTGCTCGCGGTGCAAGGGCTTGTTGCCGGCTATGCCGGTGCACGCATCGTTGACGGGCTGGATCTCGTCATCATGCCTGGAGAGATCGTCGCACTGCTCGGACGCAATGGGGCAGGGAAGAGCACGGCGGTTTCCGCAATCACCGGCACCCTCACTTCCATGGCGGGAACTGTGCTTATCGAGGACGTCAACGTAACGAAGGCCCAGCCTTCCCGACGATTTCAGCTCGGAATGCGCGCGGTACGGCAGGATCAACCGATCCTGCGCGATCTCACGGTCGCAGAGAACTTGCGCTTGGTTGAAACGTCGAAAGAGGCTGCGGCCGAAAGCTTCCCCTTCCTCGCCGAGCGTTCATCGCAACGAGCGGGAACGCTCTCGGGTGGGGAACAGAAAATGCTCGCGGTTGCCCGTAGCGCTGCAAACCCAGGGAAACTCTGGATTCTTGACGAGCCGAGTGAAGGTTTGCAACCGATGAACGTAGACCGATGCGCCCAGCTGATCCGAGAGGCAGCGGTGCGTGGAGTCGGCGTACTGCTGGTTGAACAGCACATCGGCATGGCCCTCGCCGTGGCCGATAGGTGGCTTGTCATGGAAACGGGCGCTGTCATCGATCAAGGAAAGGTGACAGCCAATACCTTCGAGACCGTCAGGCGGCGGCTCGCTGTATAAAAACGAAAGGGAATCGAACACATGATCACACGGACTCTTAAAGACTGGCAGGCTCTCTCGCCCGAGCAGCGTCGTGTCGCACTCGATGAGACGCGAGCGGCGGCCCTGGCATCCGCTGGAACCGGCACCTTTATCTCTATTGCAGAGCAAGACTCCCTTTCCGAGGGTGGGGTCGGCGTTCTTGCGGGTACCCCGATCGCAGTCAAGGACAACATCGACGTTGCCGGACTCTCAACCACGGGTGGTACGAGCTATCTCAACTACTCACCCGACGTCAACGCCGATGTTGTGACGGCGCTGCGGTCGGAAGGTGCTGTTGTTGTTGGCAAGACAAACCTCCACGAACTCGCCTTCGGTCTCACGAGCAATAACGGCGCGCACGGACCAGTGCGCAATCCCTTTGACCCGTCACTGAGCGCTGGCGGGTCTTCGGGCGGTAGCGCAGCCGCGGTAGCCCGGGGCATTGTCCCCGTGGCAATCGGAACTGACACCGGAGGGTCAATGTCGGTACCGGCATCTTTCTGCGGAGTTTACGGTCTCCGCCCCACCACCGGGCGCTACCCGTCGGACGGGATTATTGGCCTCTCCTGGACGCGCGACACCGCTGGAATCTTCGCTACAACTGTCGGAGACCTGCGCTTTGTCGATGAAATCATCACCGGCGAGGGCGACAGCGGCTCAGACACAAAGCCCAAAGAAATTCGGATTGGTGTTTCTGATGCGTACCTCAATGATCTGGAGGAAACCGTGGGGGCACGATACGAAGAGGCTGCGGCAGCTCTTCGGAAAGCCGGCGTGCACATCGTGTCCGTGAACCTCGAGAATCACTTCGAACGGACCGCTGTGTCGAACATGACGGTTGTTCTTTTCGAGACCCCGCACACGTTGGGTTCTTATTTGAAAGGTACCGGTCTGGCGGGCCTCCCGGAGGACTTGCTCGCCGCTTCGGCTTTGACGAAATCACCCGATGTCGCGGGCGTGCTCGCCTATATTCACGGCAATCCTGTGCCCGTAGCGGACTACCAGCACGCGGCCGCGAATCGGTGGCAATTGCGCAGGCAATTCATCGCGCAGCTGGACGATGCGGGAGTTGACGCGATCATGTTCCCCACGGTGCCAATCTTGCCCCCTCTGTTGGGTCAGGATGCCGAAATTGAATACAACGGCACTGTTCGCCCACTCTTTGACACGCTCACGCGCCAAACGTCCCCGGGCGCACTCATGGGTATGCCTATGGTGACAATTCCCACGGGAGACCCGAAGGCTGTTCCCGTCGGACTCACTGTCATGGGCCGACCTTTCGACGACCGTGAGGTCCTCAAGATTGCCGAAACCTTTTCGACGATCCTGCGTCCTACTGGCGGTCGGTCCTGATCTGGCGGAAGCCTTCAGACGTAACCTCAACAAGCTCGGTGGTGAGCACCGTCCCCCGGTCACGGCTGAGGAGGCGCGAACCACCGAGCCGGGCTGAGCGGAGAACTGCACTGATTTCGGCAGGCTCCGCACTTTTCGCGATTCCCAGGGCCTGGGCGTAAAGGTGAATGCTGTCGTAAACAGATTTCGCCATGCTGCTCAGTCGTGGTGCAAGCTCGCCGAACCTTTCCCGGTAGCGGCGTGCGACCGAGTCCATCTCGTCGGCGAGTGTCGGCATGAAGTATTCCTGCGTTGACCAGATTCCGTCGGCCACTGCGCGGCCGGTGTGATCGAGCAGGGAATCATCAAAATTGGTAGCAAGAGTCCGAAACTTTGAACGTAATCCCGACTCGAAAAACGCACGTTCAAAAAGCACCGCATCTATTCCGACGAGAGAGGAGAGAATCAAGTCCGCACCACTCGTCGAAATCCGGTCGATGACCTCGTCGAATTGAGGTGCTCCCAACGGTTGGTAGTGCTCTCCGGCAATCACCCCGTCGTGCTGGTCAATGACCTCATTGGCCACCATGCCGATTGAGCGCGGCCAGACATAGTCAGAGCCGATGATAAACCAGTGCCGGGAGTTGGTCCGCTCCATCATGAGTGGCACCGATGCCGCCAACTGGTCAAGCGGCGTTTCCCCGAACTGGAAAAAGTGTGCGCCGGCGGGTGTGTGTTCGCTCATCGCGGCGGCCAGAAAAAGCGTTCCGCGCGCTTTGGCATGTGGTCGAATCGCCTGAAGGGACGCTGACGAAATGCACGCAACAACCACGTCGCACTGCTCGGTCACCGTGAGGTGGTTAAAGGCAGTGAGCGCGGCGCCTTGATCCGTTCGATCGTCTGCGACGACGAGTTCCGCCGGGCGGCGGCCAAACCCTGAACTCGTGTTGAGCTCTTCCACGGCGAGCGTGGCGGCATTAGCCACGGCGCGACCCAACAGCCCGGCCGTACCGGACAGTGGCGCGAGAAGCCCAATCTTGAGAGCTCCGGGAGTACGCTCCTCGGATTCCAGTTCGGTTGCGACAGCGAACCATGGAAGGCACTCTGAACCCAACTGGACCTTGACCGTGATGCGCGTTCCTCCTGCGATTGGCTTGAGGTCGACGCGGATCCGCCCGCTCCACGGGGTTTCTTGTGCAATATTCACGCGTTGTTCTTTGAGCACCTCGACAATTCGGCCAGACGATTCAATCGTCGAGCCGTCCGGGTGAGGAATGGTGAACATCACGGCGGCGCCGACCTCGAGATTGCGGCAGTGCTTGAGAATTGGCCAACCAGCAGTGTTGCCGCCCGACAGTTGATTCCACAACTCGCTAGGCGTCTTGGCGGACTCCGCGTTGACGAAGAAGCTGAGATCGCCGGTCAAGGGCTAAAGCCTGTCGGGCTCCGCGTCAGATGCCAGGAGATTGATGTCGTCCTGGTAGACATCGCGCAAAAACCGTACAACGTCGTCGGCACGGTTGGTGCCGAGAGAGTAGAAACGGAACTGGCCGCGTCGCTCTTCGACGACCATATCTGCATCACGGAGGACGCGAAGGTGGGAAGAGATGGCCGCTCGGGTTACGCCGGGAAAGTGTTCCGCGAGCGAACCAACCGGAAGTTCAACGTCTTTGCTGAGAATTTGGAGAATTGACCGGCGCGTCGAGTCTGCCATTGCTGAGAAAGCCTTCTTGGCACTGTTGGTCATTTTTCCTCATCGATTCTCTGTTATTGCGCCACATTTTCGGTTGCAATTCTGGATAGGTAAATGTACGCTTACCTATTAGTACACTACCTGCTTACGCAAGTTAGGATATCGGTTTCAATGGCGAAAGTCCAGAACACACGTTTTGATTCGGATCCCGTGCTCGACGAAGGTGAGTTGCTCACCGCCGATGCGCTGGCCGATCTCCAGCTGACCCGTCTGCAATGGAGTGTCCGGCACGCCTACGAAAACGTTGCGGCTTATCGCGCCAAGTTTGACGCAGCGGGAGTCAGCCCTGACGACATCCGTGCTCTCGAAGACCTCCGACGGTTCCCCTTCACGACCAAGGACGATCTCCGGCAGAACTACCCGTTCGGCATGTTCGCGGTGCCCTCCGATCAGGTCGCCCGCATTCATGCCTCGTCTGGAACTACCGGTAAACCCACCGTCGTCGGTTACACCGAGAAAGACCTTGACGTCTGGGCAACGGTGGTTGCGCGTAGCCTTCGAGCGTCCGGAATACGCGCCGGAATGCGAGTGCACAACGCCTACGGTTACGGACTTTTCACGGGTGGCTTAGGTGCCCACGCGGGCCTAGAAAAGCTTGGCGCAACAGTCATTCCGGTTTCGGGCGGTCAGACCGCGCGCCAAGTGCAACTAATCCAGGACTTTGAACCCGAGGCCATCATGTGCACGCCCAGCTACCTGCTGACGATTGCTGACGCAATGGAGGAGGCGGGTATGGACCCTCGCTCATCAAGCCTGCGCGTGGCGGTCCTTGGAGCTGAACCGTGGACGGAGCAGATGCGCCGCGAGTTAGAGGAACGGCTCGCAATCGACGCCGTGGACATTTACGGGCTCAGCGAGGTGATGGGGCCGGGCGTTGGAAATGAATGTGTCGAGACAAAGGACGGACCGCACATCTGGGAAGACCACTTTTATCCCGAAATCATTGATGCGGAGACCGGCGAGGTTCTCCCGGACGGTACCGAGGGAGAGCTCGTGTTCACCTCGTTGACGAAAGAGGCATTTCCTGTCATCAGGTACCGCACACGAGACCTCACACGCTTACTGCCAGGGACTGCTCGACCGAACATGAGACGGATCGCCAAGATTGTCGGGCGCAACGATGACATGATCATCCTCCGCGGGGTAAATCTCTTTCCGACGCAAATCGAGGAGATTGTGCTGGGTATGGCTGGTTTGTCACCTCACTTCATTTTGGAGTTGCGTCAAGCGGGTCGGATGGAATCACTCACCGTGAAGATTGAGCGACGGAACGAGGTGTCGACCGCCATCGCCGAGGAGGCTGGGAAACTGCTCATTCGGCGCATCAAGGAGTCCATCGGCACAAGCCTTGATGTCTCCGTCGTCGATCCTGGAACCCTGCCGCGATCCGAGGGCAAACTGAAGCGGCTCTATGACCTCCGTTGACGGGCGTCCCCGTCCCGCTGTGTTGGCTGATTTAACGTGACCGGGGTGGGCATTAACCCGACGGGTCTGTCGCCAATCGCGACGGTGACCGACGTGACAGTCAGCAAACGAAGGGCGACGAAATCATGACAGAGGCATTCGTGGTGGATGGCGTCCGGACACCGATTGGCCGATACGGGGGCGCGTTGTCGAGCGTCCGCCCGGATGACCTCGCCGCCATTGCGATCGCCGAGCTTGTCTCCCGGAGCGGCGTAGACCCGTCGATGGTCGACGACGTGATCTTCGGCGACGCTAACCAGGCGGGCGAAGATAATCGCAACGTCGCTCGAATGGCGGTGCTCCTAGCTGGGCTGCCTGATTCAGTCCCCGGCATCACGGTCAATCGGCTGTGCGCATCCGGACTCTCTGCTGTGCATCTTGCCGCGAGCATGGTCAAGGCCGGCGAAGCCGATGTTGTTATCGCCGGTGGAGTTGAGTCAATGACGCGCGCGCCGTGGATCCTCGCAAAGCCCGAGCGACCCTTCAGTAAACCGGGAGAGATTGTTGATTCGTCACTCGGCTGGCGATTCGTCAATCCCCGGCTTGCGGCAAGGGATAAGGCGACATTCTCGATGACGGAGACCGGCGAATTTGTCGGGCAACGCGAAGGCGTGACGAGATCTCAGGCTGATGCTTTCGCTCTTCGCTCGCACGAGCGCGCTTTGGCAGCCATCGCCGCAGGGCGCTTCGATCGAGAGATCGTTGCCGTCGAGACTGCCGCAGGGTTGAGTGTGGCAACGGATGAAGGGCCTCGTGCAAATACCTCCCTCGAGTTGCTGGCGGGACTGAAGCCAGTCGTGCCCGGAGGAAGCATCGTGACCGCCGGCAACTCATCCAGCCTGAATGATGGTGCTGCTGCAGTGCTCATTGCCAGCGGGGAAGCGGTCGAAAGGCTTGGACTGACGCCGCGCGCTCGTGTTGTCGGAGGGGCATCCGCCGCGCTCGCTCCCGAGGTCATGGGCCTCGGTCCTGTCCCCGCGACGGAAAAGCTTTTGTCGCGCACGGGTATTCGGTTAGACCAGATTGGGGCTGCTGAACTAAACGAGGCATTCGCGACTCAATCGCTCGCGTGCATCCGCCTGATCGGTCTCGACCAGGAAATTGTGAATGCAGACGGTGGCGCGATTGCACTGGGTCACCCGCTCGGGGCTTCCGGAACGCGGATTCTCGTGACTCTCCTAGGGCGCATGGAACGCGAGCGAGCGCAATTCGGGCTCGCAACAATGTGCGTCGGCGTCGGCCAGGGTGCCGCACTTCTTGTGGAGTTGGTTTGATGGTTTCGACACTCACGATCGACGACAGCAGAAGCGACCGGCTGCATGTTCGGCTCAATCGACCTGCGGTGAAGAACGCCATCGACAGGGTGATGGTCGGAGAATTGCATGATGTGTGTGCATCGCTGGAAACAGACCCGCGAATACTTATCGTCAGCGGAGCGGACGGGGTTTTTGCGTCGGGCGCCGACATCGCCGAACTGCGTGAACGCAGGGCCGCAGACGCGCTCGAGGGAATCAACTCCCGACTCTTTCAACGCATCGCATTGCTGCCCGCTCCGGTGATCGCCGCTATCGATGGCTGGGCGCTGGGTGGTGGTGCTGAGTTGGCCTACGCCGCTGACTTTCGCATCGCATCGAACCGCTCGCGCTTTGGCAATCCCGAAGCATCGTTGGGCATAATCGCCGCAGCCGGTGCCACGTGGAGGCTGGCCGAGCTCGTCGGTGAACCGCTGGCGAAAGAAGTGCTCATGGCTGGCCGCATTTTGTCGGCGAGTGAGGCACTCACAGCACGGTTGATTACCGAGGTGCATGAGCCAGACGAACTCGATGCGGCGGCCGACGCACTGGCTGACCGTATCGCAAAGCTCGATCCGCTCGCAGTGCGAGAGACCAAACGAGTGATGTCCGCGGATCGGTCCGAGCACCCACGGATCGATGAAGAGGCCCAGTCCGTGTTGTTCGAATCGCCGGAAAAGTATCGCCGCATGACCGATTTTCTCGAGAGGCGCAAATCATGACCGGTGTGCCATCCCGGGTTGGTGTCATCGGCGGAGGCCGCATGGGTGCTGGCATCGCACACGCTTTCCTTCTTGCGGGCTCATCAGTGACCCTCCTCGAACGGAACGCCGAGGCAGCAGCTCAGGCATTAGAAGCGCTTTCGACGGCAGTAGACGTAAGCATCACCCGCGGTACTTCCTCAGAGTCGCGAGCCGATCTCCTCGCTCGTTTTGTCTCGACTCTCGAGGCCGAGGAACTAGCTGAGAGCGGACTTGTGGTGGAAGCAGTGCCGGAAGATTTCGCGCTCAAGGCGGAAATGCTCGCGAAAATCGAAGCGGTGGTGAGCAACGACACGTGGCTTTCGTCAAATACATCGTCATTGTCAATCTCCTCGATCGCTGAGGTCCTAACGCGGCCGGAACGCTTCTGCGGATTGCACTTCTTCAACCCTGTGCCCAGTTCAACTCTCGTTGAGATAGTTCGGGGAGAAAAGTCGGCGGGTGAACTGATTGAACGCGCCAAGGAGTGGGTCGTAGCGATTGGCAAGACTCCGGTCACAGTTAACGACTCGCCCGGGTTCGCGAGTTCGCGACTTGGAGTCGTTATCGCACTCGAAGCGATCCGCATGCTGCAGGAGGGTGTCGCGTCTGCTGACGACATCGACGCGGCGATGGTGCTGGGCTACAAATTCCCCGTAGGTCCGCTGCGTCTGACGGACATGGTTGGTCTTGACGTCAGGCTGGGCATCGCGAACTACCTGCACAGTGAACTCGGCGAGCGTTTCGAGCCGCCCATTCTCCTCCGAACGATGGTGGAAGAGGGCAAGCTCGGGCGCAAGAGCGGGGAGGGGTTCTATCGATGGGACGATTAGCGCTGGTCAATAATGAGGTTCGTAATGCGCACAGTACACAGGCGTGCTCCCGCCTCATCGGTAATGATGACCTCATGACTCGTCACGGTCTTACCCAGGTGAATCGCCGTCGCAACGCCTGTCACAATCCCGTCGCGCACGCCACGATGGTGGGTTCCGCTGATATCCAGACCCACCGCAATTTTCCCGAGCGAGCTCGCGTGAATGACCGCGGCCCACGAGCCAAGCGCTTCCCCGAGAACCATCGAGGCACCACCGTGCAGCAGTCCAAACGACTGCGTGTTGCCCTGTACGGGCATCGAAGCGACGACGCGCTCGGCAGACTCTTCGAGAACCGTGATGCCGAGTTTGCTGTCGAGAGCTCCCAGCTCAATCGTCCATGGCGTTTTCGTCATGACGACACTCTACTGACCGTTCATCAAGCCGAAGGAAGCGCATCATGACCAAAACCGCCGTTGACATTCACGTACTACCGAGTTTTGTGCAGGGTCAGTGGTGGCAGGCCGAGACCGGAACGCCAATCAGGGACGCGTCGACGGGCGATGTGCTTGCACTCGTGGGGAGCGACGGTCTCGACCTCGCGGGTGCAATCGACTACGCGCGCTCAGTGGGTCAACGCTCTCTGGGCGAGTTGACCTTTCACCAGCGTGGGCTCATTCTCAAAGCGTTGGGTGCCGCACTAACGGAGGCAAAAGACCTGCTCTACGCGGTGAGCGATGGCACGGGAGCGACAAGGCGTGACTCTCTCGTCGACGTTGATGGCGGCATCGGGGTGCTCTTCACATATTCATCCAAGGGCCGCAGGGAGCTGCCCAACACGCACATTCGCATTGTTGATGGTGCGCACGAAAACCTCTCGAAAGACGGCTCTTTCGGTGGGCAGCATGTTTACGAGCGCATACCGGGAGTCTCGTTTCAGATCAACGCCTTCAATTTCCCGGTGTGGGGCATGCTTGAGAAATTCGCACCGGCCTTCCTCGCCGGCGTGCCCACTATCGTCAAGCCCGCTTCACCCACGGCAAGCCTCGCAGAGGCGGCCGTTCGGGTCATGGTCGACTCGGGTCTCCTCCCCGAAGGGTCGCTACAGCTCGTTTGCGGGGGCGCTCGCCAGGCTCTTGATCTTCTCGACCTTCGAGATCATGTCTCATTCACCGGGTCGGCCGACACCGCGGCCGGACTTGCGGTTCACCCGGGAGTTATTCGCAAAGGAGTGGGTTTCACTGCGGAAGCTGACTCACTCAACGCAGCAATCCTCGGGCCGGACGTGACGGCAGATGAACCGGAATTCGACGCGTTCGTTGCGTCCGTTGTCGCAGAGATGACAACGAAGGCGGGGCAGAAATGCACGAGCATCCGTCGCATCATCGTCCCGGAATCTGTCGCAGACGTGCTCGTCACTGCAATTGCCGGACGAATCACCGCCCGCACTGTGCTGGGCGATCCACGCGCCGAGGGCACAACAATGGGTCCACTGGCAAGCATTGAACAACGAGAAGATGTCGTCCGCAGCGTCGGGGCACTCATCGCCGGTGGGGGGCGCGTTGTCTTTGGAGATGCTGGCGCTCCCGAAGTGAGACTCGCCGATGGCACCGTCAGCCGTGCCACCGAAAGTGCGTTCCTCGCGCCTATCCTGCTGCGATTCGACGATGCTGACGCGGACGCGGTGCATGAAGTCGAGGCCTTTGGTCCGGTCGCGTCGATCGTTACCTACTCGTCGCCGGATGATGCGGCGAGACTTGCCAATCGTGGCGGTGGTTCACTCGTTGCCACGGTGTGCAGTCATGACCGCACGTTCGTGGCGAGGACAATCGCGCTAATCGTTCCGTATCACGGGCGCATC
>JBEENB010000020.1:0-21920 GCA_041192365.1 Actinomycetota bacterium
GCTCATCTCGATCGACTCCAATCGCGATGACGGCGCGAAGTCTCGATTGGTGCGCCTGAACCAGCTCATCAATCTGTGTTCCCTTGAACATTCCACCGACAATCCACACCAGGGAAGGGAATGCGCGGAGCGACGCATTCGCTGCGTGCGCATTGGTTGCCTTTGAATCGTCGATCCAGGTCACACCAGCGTTTTCCGTCACCGTCTCACACCGATGATGGTCAAGTTGGAAAGAATCAAGTCCGGTTGCAACATCGACTGCGGACGCCCCAACAGACAATGCCATCCCCGACGCAGCGAGGATATTGAGAATCATGTGTGGGGTCGCAAAGCCAAGTTCGACCAGATGATCAACCGTCGTCAATTCCTGAGCGTTGTTTCGTCGGTCGGGCACAAATGCGCGGTCGACGAGTATGCCGTCAATTGTGCCCAGTTCACCGGTGTCAGGCGTGACTAGCCCGAAGCCGATTGCCTCGCAGCCTTCTTCGACATTCGCGTCGCGCACGAGGGCCTCGGTCACCGGGTCGATTCGGTTATAGAACACGGACTTGCGGGTGTTGTGATACACCGCACCTTTCGCCGCGCGGTACGCCTCGGCTGAGCCATGCCAATCAAGGTGGTCCTCGGCGATGTTGAGACATGCGCTGACCAGTGGGCGAAGTGCCCCTTCCCCGACGGTGGGCAACCAGTGCAATTGGAAACTCGAGATCTCGACGACGAGGAATTCAAAACCTGTTGGGTCACGAACTGCGTCCAATACGGGTACACCGATATTTCCCACCGCCGCGACGCGAAACCCCGCTGTCGCTAAAACGTGTGCAGTGAGCTGAGTCGTTGTCGTCTTGCCATTGGTCCCCGTGATGAGGAGCCATTCTGCCGTTAACACCTTGTCCCGCACGCGCCACGCAAGTTCGATGTCACTCCAGATTGGAATCGACTCGGTCGCAGCCCACGAGACGATCGGGTGCTGAGGGGAAATTCCCGGACTAACGACGATAACGTCCGGTGCAAACTCGGCGGCAAGCCTCACCATCTCGGTCTCGTCCGGCACAATCGCATAGTCGATACCGATGACGTCGAGAATCGCGGTGTGCTCGTCTGACGCGCGTGACGTGACGACAAACGCTTCACACCCGAGTTCCCACAGTGTGTCGGCGACAGAAAAACCGGTGACCCCGAGCCCCACAACAAGGGGTTTGACGCCCTTCCAATCAGCGTTCCAACTCGTCAGGCCGGAGAGGCGCGACATTACTGGCTCGCCCATTCGAGGTAGAACAACCCGACACCCGAACCGACTCCTAGGGCCCCAATCAGCCAGAATCTCACGACAACGGTGATCTCAGCCCAGCCCTTCAATTCGAAGTGGTGATGAAGAGGACTCATGAGAAAAATGCGTTTACCCTTGGTCAATTTGAAGTACGCGCGCTGGATGATGACCGAGCCCGCCACAATGACGAATATCGACCCAATGAGAATGATGAGAAGTTCGGTTCGGGTCAAGATTGCCAGCGCAGCGAGCGCGCCGCCGAGGCCCAATGACCCGGTGTCACCCATAAAGATTTGTGCGGGTGTCGTGTTCCACCACAGAAACCCCACGGTGCTTGCCGCGATGGCTGCGGCGATAGCGACCAGGTCCAGCGAGTCGCGGGCCTCGTAACACTTATACGCAACTTCCGGGTCCAAGGCCGAACTGAAACATGACTGATTGAATTGCCAAAAGCCGATAATGACGTACGAGGTGATGGCCAGAATCGCACTCCCCGAAGCCAACCCGTCCAGACCGTCAGCGACATTGACGCCGTTCGCGGTCGAAATGACGATGAGGTTCGTCCACAGCACGTAGAGGACGACCCCGATGATTCCGCCAACGACGGCGAAGTCAAGCCACGGGATATCTCGCACCGCACTAATCGCCATCGATGCGGGGGTCATGCCGTTCTCATCGGGAAAACTGATGGCGAGGAGAGCAAACACCGTGGCGACGAGTGCCTGCCCAAAAACCTTGGCCCAACCTCCGAGACCCAGACTGCGCTGTTTTCGTGACTTGGTGAAATCATCGACAAACCCGACGATTCCCATTCCGGTCATCATGAGCACGACGAGGAGCCCACTCAGTGTTGGCGGGTCCTGCTCGACGAGGTGCCCGAGCGCGTAACCGACAACCGCACCGAGAATGATGACAATTCCGCCCATCGTAGGTGTCCCGCGTTTGGTGTGGTGGCTTTGCGGACCGTCATCGCGAATGAATTGCCCCCAGCCGAGACGATCAAACAAGCGAATGAACACGGGGGTCAAAAACAAGGTAAATGCGAGCGCAAAGCTGGCACCAAAGAGCACGGACCTCATGGTCGATCCTCCCTCAGTCGCTCCACAACGTCTCCCAGATCTGCGTCCACTCCGCCGGTGACCAAAATCGCCACCCGAGGTCCCCGCAGACTCACAACTTCATCGTAGGCGTGCTCGACCCCGAAAACGGGGATTGACTCTCCGCCCCACGAACCTTCTTGCTCGGCGGTCTGATGCATCCTGCGGGCACTCTCACCCACCACAATCAGGTGGTGCACATTGAGTCGCACGGTCATGATCCCGAGGGTGTCCAGTTGTTCGGCCACATCACCGCCTTCGATCAGACCCGCCACGTGAACCGTGTCATAACCATCGACTCGAAGTTCAGCGAGTTTTCGCTGTGCGGCTCGAACACCCTCAAAGGTGGTCTCGGTGTGAGCGTCAAGCAGGAGCGTTCCATCCGGGAGTTCGGACATAATCACAATGACCAACCCGCTTCAGCCAAGGCGGACCGAGCAAGTTCGCGTGCGGAGTACCGCGTTCGTTCACCGCGGATGTCCCGGTAATTCTGATGGCCTGGGCCCGCCCACAAAATGGAGTCCCCTTCTTGGGCGAGTGAGACCGCGAGCCGAATGGCGTTCTCGGGCGGTGATTCTTCAAAGATCTCGGGGCCATCCGCGACCGATCGCGCCGCATCGAGCAGTTGTGCGCGAATGGCGGTGGGGTCTTCGAATCGAGGGTGATGGTCAGTGATGATGAGGATGTCGCACCCCTCGGCCGCCACGCGGGCCATGTCGAATCTCTTCGACGCGTCACGATCGCCGTCCGCGCCAAAAACCATGATGGTCCGACCCGACGTGAAGCGTCGAACCGCCGCCAAGGTGTGGTCGAAAGCGTCCGGCGAATGTCCGAAATCGACGTACACGTTGGGGCCGCGGTCGCCCGAGACCTTCTCTGTCCGCCCCGGCAGATACGCCTGAATGCCATTGTCGCGTTCGAGCGCTGCTGCGATCACGTCAGGCTCGTATCCCGCCTCAATCAGCATGACGAGAGCCAGTCCCGCGTTGGCCGCCATGTGGCGACCGATGACCGGCTCCCGCGTGGAAATGGACACACCGTCGATCGACGTCAGGGTGAACGCCGTGAAGGCTGGGTGGTCCTCCGTCACTTCGACCTGCCAATAGGCCGACGTGTCGCCCGTTGACGAGATCGTGGTAACCGGAATGTGAGATTCTTCGACGATTCGCTGCCCCCACGCTGAATCGAGTGACACAACCCCCCGACGGGCGATTTCGGGATGAAAGAGCGCGCGCTTTGCACGGAAATAATCGTCCATATCCGAATAGTCGTCAAGGTGATCATGCGAAAGATTGGTGAACCCAACAACATCAAACCTGATTCCGGAAACGCGGTTGTGAGTCAATGCTTGAGCCGAAACTTCAATGACCACCGCGCGGACGGAGACTTCTTTCATCCGGGCGATAAGGGCGTGCAGTTCGCTGGCCTCCGGCGTCGTCAATCGAGAGACATAGGTTTCACCAGCGATATGCCGCTCCGCCGTCGTCGATAGTCCCGTCGTGATTCCCATTTGACGCAGAATCCCCTCGATCAGATACGACGTTGAGGTCTTGCCGTTCGTACCCGTAATTCCGAAATACTGCGGAGCATTGTCGTCGGTTCGATAGACCCACCGAGCGATGTCACCGAGAGTCGTGCGCGGTGACTCGACGACAACAATCGGCATCCCGCATTCTGCCGCGATAACAGCACCGTCGTCATCCGTGAGTATCGCAACCGCTCCGTTTGCTCGGGCGTCGGCGGCGAACTCGGCACCGTGGCGGTTGGCACCGCGGACGGCCACGAACATGTCGCCCGCCGTCACCTCACGGGTCATCACCGTCATCCCGGAAATCTCGACGCCACGAAGATTACCTATCGACCTGAGCCCGAGCTCGGAGACCAAAATGTCCAGCAAGCGTGGGCTGACGTGCTCTGGTCGGATAACGGGTGGGATGTTTCCGGTCACGCGTCGGTTTCCTTCACCATTCGATCGGCCAGTTCTCTGCTTTCCCACTGGACGGCGGGACGCGATAGTACTTGAGTGCTTGCCCCATGAGTGTAGCGAACGAGGTGGCCGCTGCGAGGGAGGTTCGCTCGAATTCGGGCAAGCCAAAGGTGACAACGATGGCAAACTTTGGATTCTCGGCTGGCGCGACGCCGGCTACCGAAATGATGCGGTCGTCGGTGTACTCGCCATTTCTGGCGACTTCTGCAGTTCCGGACTTGATTGCAATGCGATATCCGGGAACGCCGACCAAGGTTTTTAATAAGCCAATTTTCGCCACTGTTTCCATCATCGAGATTGTTTGGTCCGCGGCTTCTGCCGATACCGCCTGAACCCCCTCGGTTGGCGGCTCGTCGATCACCGTCCCGTCGGATTGTTCACAACCGGAGATGAGCGTGAGCGGCTTGCGGACTCCGTGGTTTCCCAAAGTTTGATAGGCGCTTGCTATCTGTGCACTCGTCGTTGTGATCCCTTGACCAAAAATTTCGGTGTGCTGGGTAACGTTGTCCACCACGTCGGGAGTCGCGATATATCCCGAATCTTCACCAAGGAAATTGACCGCCGTCTTCTGGCCAATTCCAAAGGAACTGAGAATGTCATATCGTGCCCGTTTGTTGAGATTTCGGGCCATCACGTTCATCCCAATATTCGAGGAGTTGACGAGAATACCCGTCGTCGTCCAGCGCTCGGTACCGTGTGCGAATGCGTCGACGAAGTATTTTCCGTCCTCAAGGTCGAAACGTCCGGGAACCGTGAATCGGTCCGACGGACTCACGAGGCCCCGGTCAATCATGGACGCGATCGTCAACGGTTTCACGACCGATCCAGGTTCGTACGGTGACGAAAAGAGTCGTGCCCCCATGTCATCAACCTTTGATCCATCAACGTTGTTGGGATCGACGCTTGGCCAATCAGCGGCGGCAAGAATGTGGCCGTCTTCAATTCGAACAATCAGGGCTGTGGCCCACTCTGCCCCGAGTTCCTTTCCACGAGAGCTCAAAACTTTTTGAGAGAACCATTGAAGATCGGAATCAATCGTGAGGTGAATTGTCCCGCCGTTGACGGGCGCAATTTGCTCGAGGGTTGAACCGGGGATACGTATTCCATCCCGTCCCTTGGCATACGTCAGCACACCATCGGTTGCCGCCAAACACCCGTTCTGTGAGAGTTCTATGCCCGCGAGAGGTCCATCCGTACCCATGAAACCGACGAGGTTGCCGCCGACGGCGCCACGTGGATAGGTTCGGGTTGGACGAAGGTCGTAATAGACCCACGGGACACCTAGGTCTTGAATTTGGCGCAAAACGGCGATTGTCACGCCCTTGACGAGATACGTAAAGTCCGCAGCTGGATCCTTCGTAATCGCAGCGCGCAATGCCGCAACCCGGGTATCGGTTATCTCGGCGATTTCGGTGAGGGCCTGCTCGAGGGTGACGGTGACATCGTCTCGAACGAAATCGCCAGCGTATCGAGGGGACGCGGTTATGTCATATCGGTCGACGGTTGAGGCGAGAACGATGCCGTTCGCATCAACCACATCGCCCCGAACTCCGTAGAGAACGCGTGAGATGGTTCGGTGGGTCCCTGCTTCACCGTTGAGCTTGTCCGCATCAACGAACTGAATGACGATTAAGCGTCCAACGAAGAACGCCGCCACCACGAAAACCGAGACAAGCAGTAAGCCGACCCGCCGCGAAAAATCCGAGGAACGATGCATTCCGTCCGTTCCTCCTCGGCCATCTTTAGTGAGTATTCGGCGCCGGTATACCTGACGTCGATGTGACGATATTGGTCGTCTTCACCGAGTCTGCCCCAACGGATAGGCGGTCTACTGATGCCACGCCACGCGCGGTGGACGTCGGGAGAAGTGTGGACTCGAGCCAGTTGGCGATGTTTGTTTGGTCGATCGAACCACGTGCGCCAACGTATGGATTCCCCCAAACTTTGCCGTCACTGATTCGGAGGAAGGCGGGGCGGGAGTTCGAGATCATGCCGAGATCGTGGGCGACGGTCGATAGGTGCTGGGGAGAATTGAGAACGTTGAGTTGTTCTCCGATTAGTTGCGCGTCACGTCCCAAATTTTGGCTCTCTTGTGCCTTGGTGGCGATGGCATATGCGTTTGAATCGATTGTGACCGAAAGGACCAGCCGCCCGACAATCAGTAGCACGATGGAGACAACGATTATGGTGACGTTACGACCAGAGAAGATTGCGCGTATCTTTGCGGCTGTCGTCAGCGTGGGCAGGGCACGAACTGGCGAAACGGGCCAAAGACGGGGTGCGGCGTGAGGCATCGCCGGTGCCATCGGACGCCTCGCCCCGTATGGCGCCGAATAGACGGGGTGGGTCATCGTGCTCATGCGACCGTGTCCAATCGCTCAATTGCACGAAATTTGACCGATGCAGCGCGGGAGTTTCGGGCAATCTCGTCAGCGCTGGCGGTGTGGGCTCCGGAGAACACCAATCGATATCCGGCGCGAAGCGCGACCGGAACGACGGGAAGGGAGTGCGGTGCGGTGGATGTGCTGGCCGCGGCGAAGGCGACTTTCACGATGCGGTCCTCGAGAGAGTGGTAGGACAGCACGAGTAGGCGCCCCCCCACGGCGAGAGCAGACAGTGCGTTGTCGATTGCCCGACGAAGAATGGGGAGTTCCGCGTTCACTTCGATCCGAAGCGCTTGGAACACGCGTTTTGCTGGGTGACCGGAGTTCTTGAGCGCATAGGGCGTGGCATCGTTCAAAATCCGAACCAGGTGTTCGCTGCGAACAATCGGTTGTTCGCGCCGTTCGGCACCGATCGCACGGGCATAGCGCGGGGCCAACTTTTCTTCTCCGTAATCTCGGAAGATTCGAATGAGGTCACCCTCGTCGTATTCGCGAAGGATGTCGGCTGCGGTCTGTCCCGTTGTCTGGTCCATTCGCATGTCGAGTGGCGCATCGATTGCGTAGGCAAAACCACGTTCTGACTCGTCAATCTGCATCGACGAAATCCCAAGGTCGAGCAGAATGCCCTTTGCTGATGTGCAATGCGCTGTTGCAAGTGCATCGGCGATGTGGTCGTAGGTGGTGTGAACACCGATGAATCTTGGCCCGAAGGAGGCAAGTCGTTGGCTCGCGAGTCGGAGGGCAACGGTGTCTCGATCAATGCCGACCACAGTCGTCTCGGAGAACCGGGTGAGAATGGCGTCGCTGTGCCCACCGAGTCCAAGCGTTCCGTCGACGACAACAGGGTTGGACCCGGTGAGTGCCGGCGCAAGAGCATCGAGACATTCGTCCAGCAAGACGGGGGTGTGTGTCGGCGTGGCCATAATATTTCCGGTGGTCGCGGTGATCCGATTCCCCTCCGCTGCCTGCCGTGGGGGAAGTACTTCAGGGGCGGCGGGGAGTCGCATCATCGCGGCTAAAAGAGTCCCGGAATCACCTCCTCCTCGGTGTCGCTGTATGCCTGTTCCTTCTCGGCGTAATACGTGGCCCATGCGTCGGCGGCCCAGATCTCGGCGCGACTACCCACGCCAATCACGACCAGGTCGCGACCAAGTCCGGCGTACTCGCGAAGTTGTCCGGGAATCATGACGCGGTTTTGTTTGTCAGGGGTCTCGTCACTTCCGCCCGAGAGCAGCAAACGTGAATAGTCGCGAGCGACTTTGCTGGAGATGGGCGCCGAGGACGCGGATTCGAGAAGTCCCTGGAACGTCGCGCGCGGGAAGACGTAGATGCAGCGCTCTTGACCACGGGTGAGAACAATGCCGCCAGCGAGTTCGTCGCGAAATTTGGCAGGCAGGATGACGCGGCCCTTGTCGTCAAGTTTCGGTTCGTACGTTCCGAGCAACATCGCTGCCTCCTCTCCTCGTTTGGCCTTCAGTTCGAGCAACTTCAAGTTTGCCCCACTTTACTCCACTTTACCCCACTATGCTCCACATCGGGTGAAAAATTGAACATTTCGTGTCGCGCCACCGTTTTTCGGCGCAACAAAAAACCCGACCGAAGCCGGGTTTGTTGAACGGGCTAGTTCTTAGATCTCGCCGTCGAGGCGGCGTTCCCAGCGATCAGCAAGTTTGGACTCTGACCGGGGCTTCGCCGGAGGCCGAACCTCGCCACGGCGATTCACCGTCAACATCGCACCAACCATCATCACGCCAAAACCTGCGACACCAACCAACGGAATTTGCAGAACCACGCCAGCGAGCAATACGCCGACGCCAGCGACAAGGACAAGGACGCCAATCGTGACCAGCGTGGGGTTCGAACGGCGGGGTGAAGGGTTAACGACATCGGCATTTGCGCCAGAGAGCTGGCGTTCCATCTCTTCAAGTACTCGGCGTTCTTCATCCGAAAAGGCCATCTTCACTCCTTCACTTAGTTACAGTGTAAAGCCTGCTTCGCTAGTGTGGAACCGTGAGTTCCCCAAAATCTTTCATTGACCGCGTTGCCGAAAATCTGCGAGACGTCGTCGCACGATCGCATCGTGAAATTCCCGAGATAGCAACCGACGCCGACGCCCTCACTTCGGTATCCGAATCGTTCCTTCACGGCGGGAAGCGCTTTCGCGCGCGGCTTGCCTATTGGGGCTGGCGTGCCGCGGTGACCTTCGGTGATGTCGCCGTCGACCCCGATAATCACGCCGAACAGCATCGTGTCGTCGATCTCGCAACAGGACTTGAACTCTTTCACGCCGCCGCTCTCGTCCACGACGACATTATTGACAACAGCGATACGAGGCGCGGCGTGACGACCGCGCACCGCCAATTCGAACGTCATCACATCGACGGTCGATTCGCAGGGTCGGCGACAACCTACGGCGCTTCCAGCGCTATATTGCTCGGCGATCTTTTGTTGTCCTGGGCAGATGACCAATTCCTCGGGGCCGCGATCGGGCTCGATCCCACCGCCGGCCAGGCCTACCGCGACGAACTTCGAACGATGCGTTCCGAAGTGACGGCCGGCCAGTTTCTCGATAACCACGATACGGTCGCGTGGCGGACTATCGCCCACGAGGAATCGGTCGATCGCGCACAGCGCGTGGTGATTTACAAATCGGCAAAGTACAGCGTTGAAGCGCCTCTCATTCTCGGTGCAATCCTCGGCGGTGCTGCGCCAGACCTGATCTCGGCGTTGAGAGGATTCGCCCTTCCGCTCGGCTTCGCATTCCAACTGCGTGACGACATGCTCGGGGTTTTCGGCGATGAAGCAACCACCGGAAAACCGGCAGGTGACGACCTTCGCGAAGGCAAACGAACGGTAATGCTCGCGATCGCGCGGCAAAATGCGGATGGCGCGACGCTCACTGTCCTCGATGAACTGGTTGGTGACCCGCGCCTCGAGCCGGCACAGATCGAGATGTTGAGGTCAACGCTTCACGCGACGGGGGCCGTCGCCCAGACGGAAGACCTCATCACACGTTCACGAGAGCGATCCCTCCGCGCCCTCGCCGAAATGGGCGTCGATGCATCGGTTGCCAAAGAACTCGGGTCCCTCGTCGAGGCCATCACCGTCCGGAGCGTCTGACACGACACACCTCCTGCGCCTAACTCAATTTGAACCCCGCTCCCCCGACAATTAACGGGAGAGGGGGACTCAAGTGGGTGATAACACTCCATCAAACTCGACTTCTCCAATCTTTGACGGGCTCGCACCCGAGTTTTCGGCGCAATCACAGCGGACTCGACGCACGCGGTTCATCGCCGTTGCCGCGAGCGCACTGCCGATCTTCGCCGCTGCAAGCGCGTCATGGCTGGCCGGTGCGACAACCGTCACCGAGCTTGACCCGACTCAACAGCCTCCCGCTCCCCCTGAGCCGACACCCCAAGAACTGATGGACGCCACCAGCGTGTTGGGTCAGTCGACCCACGTCGTGCTGGCGGGCGAAAGCCTCAAATCGATTGCCGAAATGCACGGCATACCGACGGCTGCCCTCCTCGCCCTCAACGGGTTGTCCTGGCAGACGGCTGTCCACGAAGGGCAAGAACTCGTTGTCAGTAAACAACAGCGAAAAACATTGGACGAATCGAAGGGAAAATTGCCCCTCCTTGCGGAGAGCCCAATGCTGGAGTCCGGTATTCGCGCCGACGATCTCGGCCGAGTTGCAGACGGTGCCGTCGTCACGGCGTTGTCGACCGAAATGGTAACAAACGCGCGCATCATTATTCAGGTCGGACGCGAACTCGGTGTCCCCAACTACGGAATTGTCATTGCCCTCGCAACGGCCGCTCAAGAATCACATCTGCGAAACCTCGACTATGGCGATCGAGACTCTGTGGGACTCTTCCAACAAAGGCCATCTTCAGGCTGGGGAACCACCGGTCAAATCCGGGACCCTCGCTACGCGGCGCGCGCGTTTTTTGGTGGACCCACCTCGACCACACCGGGCGCGACAATTGGACTGCTCGACGTAGAACAGTGGCAACACATGTCACTCACTGACGCTGCGCAAGCCGTGCAGATCAGCGCCTTCCCTGAGGCATATGCCCAGTGGGAGGTCAGCGCGTGGAACTGGCTTTTCGACCTGACCTAATGTTGCACCCAATCAGCGCGTAACCAACTGAACCCAGACATACACTGGAAGATATGAGTGCTGAATCGATGGACCGTCTCGTCGGAACCGTGCTCGATGGTCGATATCGGATTGAGTCCCGCATTGCCCGAGGCGGAATGGCGAAGGTCTATCTCGCTGAGGACACGCGACTCGAGCGGCAGGTCGCCATCAAGATTATGCATGACCACCTCGCGGACGATGGCGACTACGCGGTGAAGTTTATTCGAGAGGCACGGCACACCGCCCGCCTCGCGCACCCGAACATCATGTCGGTGTTTGACCAGGGCCACGTCGACGACACCCTGTACCTCGTCATGGAATATCTGCCGGGGATGACACTGCGTGATTTGCTCAACGATTACGGAACTCTCACCGTCGAACAATCTCTCGACATTACGCAAGCAGTACTGCAAGCGCTTTCGGTGGCTCATCGAGAAGGTATTTTGCACCGCGATGTCAAGCCAGAGAACGTCATCCTTGTCAACGATGGCCGCATAAAGATTGGTGATTTCGGACTTGCGCGGCCCGTGAACAACGCGACGGATACCGGAAAGTCCCTTCTCGGTACTGTCGCCTATATCGCCCCGGAATTGTTGACGCGCAGTCAAGCGGACAACCGAAGCGACCTGTATTCCGTTGGCATCATGCTCTACGAAATGCTGACGGGCACGCAACCATTCACCGGTGAGACCCCGATGCAGGTCGCTATTCAACACGCTCAACAACCGATGCCGTTTGCTTCCGAATCCAACCCCACCGTGAGTCGCGCCGTCGATGACGTCATTCAATGGGCGACTCAAAAAGATCCGAAGAATCGACCCAAAGATGCCCGATCGATGCTCGACTCGCTCACGAGCGCGCTGTCCCAACCCGACGACGCAACGACCCGAGTCATCGATTCCACCACCTCGTCTGCCCAGATTGAGGATTCCCGCGAGACACAGCGTGCACTGCCGACAATTCCCCCGAGCGCGGCGATTGGTAGCCCACTCGACTCTGCCGCACGGAATCCGACCCGAGCACGTGGGCGAGGGCTCCGAGTGGCCTCGCTCCTCATCGCACTCCTGATAATTGTCGGCGGTGGCGCTTCGGTGTGGTGGTTCCAGTCCGGACCGGGGTCGCTCACCACGAGTGCCACAATCGCTGGAATGTCGATTGACGACGCCACCGATACCCTGACGACCGCTGGCTTCGTGGTCATTGACCCCGTTTCCGAGGAGTACCACCCTGACATCCCCGAGGGTATGGTCGTGGGTACTTATCCCGAAATTACTTCGGGAATGCCCAAGGGCACCGAAGTACACCTCGTTGTCTCACTGGGACTCGAGCCGATTTCGTTCCCCGACTTCGACAACATCACCGTCGTCGATTTCTCCGCTCAACTTGCAAAGTTAGGAATCGGGGTTGTCGACACCTCTAAGGAGTTCCACAAGACCATCGCCGCAGGTCAGGTTCTTGCGGCATCACGTGCGGACGGGTCCGCAATCTCTGTCGGAGACACGCTGTATTCCGGCGACTCCGTTCTGCTCACGGAATCGGCGGGACCTGTTCCAACCGTCACAGGGTTGACCGTTGAGCAAGCAACTAACGCTCTCCAGGCCGTCGACCTCACGGTGAGCGTACAAACAACGCTGGAATTCTCATCGACAGTTCCGGCAGACATGGTGATTTCGGTGGTCGCCGCCGGCGGCGTCATTCATCCTGGTGGCTCTGTGTCGCTCGTCGTCTCGAAAGGTCCCGAGCTCGTAGCGGTGCCCGGCATCGCGGGGATGACGATTGCTGCCGCCAAGACGTTGCTCGAAGATCTCGGCTTTACGGTTACCGTGATTTCCGAAATCCCCAAAAAGCACTGGGACGAAAGTTGGGCGGAAGCCGTTTCCACTGATCCGACTGAAGGAACCGAAGCGCCGAAGGGCGCGACCATAACGCTCCAGGGGAAGATTTAAGTTCAGTCCCCTAGCGGCATGAGGATCAGGCTGATTGCTAACCCGAACATGATGATCGCGATTATCGTGTCGAGAACTCTCCAGAATGCGGGCTTGGTCACGTAACGCGATAACGCCTTCGCGCCATAGGCAAGGCTGAGAAACCACACGATGCTCGCGACCGAGGCACCGAGCGCAAACCACCATCGTTCGTCACCGAACTGCGACGCAACCGCGCCGAGAAACACCACGGTATCGAGGTACACGTGCGGATTCAAGAGAGAGAAAGTCACCGTCGAAACGAGTGCGCCGGCGAGCGTCGCGGTGCCCTGGCCGGAGACGTCCATCGATGCCCCTGAATTCGCACGGCGGAGTGACGAAATTCCAAACCAGATCAGGTAGCCCGCACCGAGCCAGCGCACGAGACCCAACAGGACGGGCAACGATTCCAGCACAGCACCGAGCCCGGCAACGCCCAGTGTAATCAGTGCGACATCGAGAAGCGCGGACAACAACGCAACGGGAAGTACAAATTTTCCCGCGAGCCCCTGTCGCAGAACAAATGCGTTTTGAGCACCGAGCGCAATGATAAGAGAGAGTCCCGTGAACAGTCCCGAAATCAGTGCAGGCGCGACGGTCGTCACGCGATTACGGCGAGTTCCTCGGCGACGAGGAATGCGAGTTCGAGGGATTGAGTGTGATTGAGACGAGGGTCGCACAGCGATTCATATCGAGATGCAAGAGTCGCTTCATCGATCATTTCCGAACCGCCCAGACACTCGGTAACATCATCTCCGGTCAATTCGACGTGAATTCCGCCGGGGAACGTTCCCACGGCACGATGTGCTTCAAAGAATCCCGTGACCTCGTCGACGACGTCGTCGAAACGGCGAGTCTTGTATCCGTTCGGCGTTGTGATTCCATTGCCGTGCATCGGATCCGACACCCAAACCGGAAGTGCATCGGTCCCCTTGACTGCTTCCAATAGCGGGGGAAGCGCGTCGCGAATGACACCCGCTCCCATGCGAGTGATGAACGTCAGTCGGCCGGGGATTCGGTTCGGGTCCAGGATGTCAATCAACCGGCGAACCATGTCGGGTGTAGTCGACGGACCCAATTTGACGCCAATCGGGTTCGAGATCCGCGAGAAGAAATCGATGTGTGCGCCGTCGAGGTCACGCGTGCGCTCGCCGATCCACACAAAGTGTGCGGACGTGTTGTAAGGATTCCCCGTGCGCGAATCGATCCGCGTCATCGGGCGTTCGTAGTCCATCAGCAAGCCCTCGTGTGAGGCGTAGAACTCAACTCGCTTGAGAGAATCGAAGTCCGCACCCGCCGCTGCCATGAATTTGATGGCGCGATCGATGTCTTTCGCGAGTGTCTCGTAACGCTTGTTGGCGGGGTTCTCGGCGAAGCCCTTGTTCCAGGAATGAACCTCGCGAAGGTCGGCGAATCCACCCTGCGTGAACGCGCGTATTAGGTTCAGTGTTGAGGCCGCCGTGTGATACCCGCGCATGATGCGGTTGGGGTCGGCTTCTCTTGACTCGGGGGTGAATTCGTATCCGTTGACGATATCGCCGCGATACGCGGGAAGAGTCACGCCCTCTCGAGTTTCGGTGTCGCTAGTGCGTGGTTTCGCGAACTGTCCGGCCATTCGCCCCATTTTGACGATCGGCATCGACGCACCGTAGGTGAGGACGACAGCCATTTGCAAAATCGTTTTCACGCGGTTGCGGATTTTATCCGCCGTAGCACTGTCGAATGTTTCGGCGCAATCGCCACCCTGCAACAAAAAGGCTTTGCCGCTCGCGACCAGAGCGAGTCGGTCCGTGAGTTGATCGACTTCACCGGCGAAAACGAGCGGAGGGAGCTTGGACAGTTCCGACGTGACTCGCGCCAACTCCTCCGCGCTCCCCCACGTCGGCTGCTGGCTGATCGGCAGATCACGCCACGCGTCGAGCCCTTCCAATACTCCGGGGGCTACGCTCACACTCGGTTCCGTCACAATTGTCCTAACGCCGTAAAGAGCTCCAGCCTACCGAACTCTAGGAAGCGGACTGCCGAGCGCGGCGGGTGCTCGCATACTCGTCAACGTACTCCTGCCCGGAAATACCGACAATCTCATGCATGATTTCATCGGCGATTGCACGAAGGACGAAACGATCGTTCTCATACCCTGCAAATCGCGAGAAGTCGAGCGGGCGCCCAAACACAAGGCCAATGCGTTGCACTTTGGGAATCTTCGCCCCGATCGGCATCACTTTGTCCGTATCAATCATTGCGACCGGGATTACCGGGACACCCGACTCAAGGGCCATTCGGGCGATTCCCGTTCGACCTCGATACAGACGTCCATCGGGGCTACGCGTTCCCTCGGGATAAATCCCGAGAAGTTTTCCCTGCGACAAGACGTTGACACCCGTGTTCAGTGCGTCCTCGCTGGCCTTGCCGCCGGATCTGTCGATGGGAAGTTGGCCTGAGGCCAAAAAGAATTGTCGAACTAGCCATCCCTTGATGCCGCGTCCAGTGAAGTAATCCGATTTTGCAAGAAACACAACCGGCCGACGCAACACGAGCGGGAGGAAGACCGAATCGATGAAAGAGAGGTGGTTACTGGCGAGAATCGCCGCTCCAGAAACAGGAACGTTTTCGACCCCTTTCAGCCATGGCCGAAAGACCCGGAGCAGAATCGGACCGAGGACAAGATTTTTTACAATCCAATAGAACACGCGTTCAGCCTAGCCACCCGAGGGTCGCCGGCGATACCTAGTCAGGGTGCCAGCCAACGGATAGGCTAGGCAAAACTTCTGAGTCGAAGGAGACCCGGTGAACGAAGCCACAATGGCTGCAATCGTCAAACATGACCCCAATGCAACGGTCAGCGACCTGCTGGAAGTTCGCTTCCAGGAAACCCCGCAGCATGAATTATTCTCGATTCCGCGCCAGGACGGTGGTTGGGATACCGTCACGACCGCAGACTTTCGTGCCCGCGTAATCGCGCTAGCCAAAGGGTTTGTGGCTGCCGGTCTTAAGCCGGGCGACAAGGTCGGCATCATGTGTAAGGTCCGATTCGAATGGACCCTCATTGACATGGCGATTGCCTACGCTGGCGCGATTTTGGTCCCGGTTTACGAAACCTCCTCACCCAGTCAAATCGCCTATGTGCTCAACGATTCAGGCGCGACGTCCATGATTACCGAAACAGCCGACATGTTTACGCGGTTCGACGAGATCCGTGCTGATGTTCCGGCAATCGGGTCACTCTGGCGTCTTGACCTTGGCGATCTGGAAAAACTGCCCAAATCAGGTAAAGATGTGACCGATAAAGAGATCGAGCGCCGTCGCAACCTCGCCAAGGGTCCCGATATTGCCACGATCCTGTACACCTCGGGTTCCACCGGTGCGCCCAAGGGTTGCGTCATTACACATTCTAATTTTGTTGACCAGATTCGGAACTCCGCTAAAGAGATGAGCATGGTGGTCAACACCGAGGCATCGACCCTGCTGTTTATCACCGCCGCCCACATTTTCGCGCGCGTAGTGAGCATGCTGGCCATCCACTCGGGCGTCCGGGTGGGTCACCAGGCAGACACCAAACTCTTGTTGCCGTCGCTGCAGAGCTTCCGCCCGACGTTCCTCCTTGCCGTGCCTCGCGTGTTCGAGAAGGTCTACAACTCGGCGGAGCAAAAGGCCGAAGCGGGCGGTAAGGGGAACATTTTCCGACTCGCATCTAAAACAGCAATCGCCTACTCGAAGGCACTCGATGCGGGACGTGTCCCGCTCGGTCTTCGGCTTCAGTTCGCGGTTTTCGATCGCCTCGTGCTCTCGAAGCTCCGCGCGGCCATGGGCGGTCGCGTTGTTTACGCCGTCAGCGGATCTGCACCGCTTGGGCTTCGTCTTGGCCACTATTATCGAGCGCTGGGAATGAAGATCCTCGAGGGTTACGGACTGACGGAAACGACCGCGCCGGTCACGATTAACGTTCCGCAGAAGTTCAAAATCGGAAGCGTGGGCCCGGTTCTTCCGGGCATTTCGGTGCGCATCGCGAAGGACGGAGAGGTTCTCGTCAAGGGCGTCAACGTGTTCGCAGGTTACTGGAACAATAAGAAAGCGACGTCCGATTCCTTCGTCGACGGGTGGTACAAGACCGGTGACATTGGCGCACTGGACGACGACGGTTACCTGTGGATCACGGGACGAATCAAGGAAATCATCGTCACCGCCGGTGGAAAGAACGTAGCCCCGGCCACACTCGAAGACCCAATTCGTTCGAACCCGCTCGTTGGACAGTGCGTGGCCGTGGGTGACCAGAAACCGTTCATCGCTGCACTCATCACTCTCGACTCGGAAATGCTCGGGCCGTGGCTTCGCAACCACAAACTCGACCCCGACATGTCGGTCGAGGACGCGCGGCAACACCCCGCTGTTCTCGCCGAAGTCCAGAGCGCGATCGATCGGGCTAACTCGAAGGTCTCACGTGCCGAATCGATTCGAAAGTTCGTGATTCTGCCGACCGAGTTCACCGAAGACAGTGGTCACCTCACTCCGAAGATGAGCATCAAGCGTCATGTGATTGTTGCCGACTTCTCGGCGGAAATCGAAGAACTGTATAGCGGAAATCCCGAGACGTCGGGGATCTCGATTGTCGGTTAAGCACGGAACCAATCCGCTGACCTGATTTCGCGCATCGCGCTACGTTTGATTTCGGGGCGAAGTCCTTCGATGTACAATTCGCCGTCCAGGTGACCGATTTCGTGTTGTAGCGCTTGGGCAAGCAGCCCCTCTCCCTCGAGTTCCAGTGGTGCGCCGTTTCGATCGAAGCCTGTGACCCGCGCGAAGGGATAGCGAAGTCGTGGGAACGAGAAGCCCGGAACTGACAAACAGCCCTCGTCCGTGAGCTCCGGTAAACCTCGCACCTCGGCCAAAACCGGATTCAGGATGCACCCGATTGTGCCGTTGACGTGAAAACTGAACGCCCGAAGCCCGACGCCGATTTGGTTCGCCGCGACTCCTGCTCGACCCGGAAGCGAAACCGTGTCCACGAGATCGCGAACCAGCGACTGTGTCGGTTCGTCGAACCGCACAACCGGATCTGCCACACTGCGCAAAATTGGATCGCCGAACAGGCGAATCTCACGAACCGGCATTATTCGTTAGCGGTAATTCCCTCAACGACGAATGCAGCTAGGAGTTCCGCAGCATCGCGAGTGATTTTGTTCAACTTCGTCCAGGTGATGACAGAACCAGCAGCAATATGGGCGTCATAAGGAATTCGAACGACTTCGCGAACACGCGATCGGAAGTGGTTTTCGATCTCGTCAAGTTTGACCAACATCGTTCCCGAGGTCGCGGTATTCAAGGCGACCACTGAGTTGCGAACGAGTTCGGCGCGACCGTTAGATTCGAGCCACGACAACGTCTCGGAAGCCAGGCGGGCTTCGTCGATAGACCCGCCAGAAACGATGACCAGCGCATTGGCGCGTTGAAGAATCGGGCGCATCACCGAGTGAACTATTCCGGTTCCGCAGTCGGTGAGGATCACGGAATAGTAGCGCGACGCGACATCGGCGACGACATTGTAATCAAATTCATCAAAAGCATCAGCCAGTGTGGGGTCCGGGTCCGATGCAAGTACGTGAAGTCCCGTTTTGTCGCGGCTGACAAATTCAACAAAGTCGGTGAACGATCCAATGGACGGCGCTTTGAGAACCACCGACCGAATCGTGTTTTTCGTCTCTCGAGGAATTCTTTCCGCGAGAGTTCCGCGGTCAGGGTTCGCGTCAATCGCAACGACACGGTCTTCACGGTGTTGTGCCATTGCCATTCCCAACAGCGTGGTGGTGGTGGTCTTTCCGACGCCACCCTTGCGCGTCAGCACGGGAACATAGCGCGTGTCGCCGTCGATGGGAGTTGCAATTCGAGAAATCAGATTTTTGCGCGCACTCCAGAAACGAGAATCACCAGGGTTCACTGTATGGAACGTCACTTCAAAAATCGCACGTTGCCACCAACCGAGGGGAACGACCGGCCTCTCTTTGACATCGAGAAGTCGATCATCCGTCAGCATTGATGATGGTTCCGGGGTGCTCGAGACTCCAGAGTGCCGACGCGAATACACCGCTTCGCTGTCGACGCTGGTCGCTACGAGGAGCGTCGAATCTGCAGAAGCTGGAAGTTCAACCGAGACGCCCGCGGTAATTGCGTCGGGAATAGACGCAGCATCGTCAATCTCGGGGAGGGGCGAAGGCTTTGCCGCGCTCGATCGAGTCGACGACGAGGTTCGCTTACGTTCAACCACACTGACTCCTTACGTATTTTAGTCCGTGACGTTTCATTCTAACCGACAAGCACGAAACCCTGGGTGGCGTTCGCCTTCTGCCGCGCGTGAAACAGAAGCAACCGAGATACGACGTACAGACTACTTGACGGCTAAGGTTGATTTTGTGCAGGTTGTGAGCGTGAGTTCCCTCAAGGGTGGCGTCGGTAAGACCACCGTCACGCTCGGTCTTGCGTCCGCCGCGTTCGCCAAGGGGCTTCGAACTCTCGTCATCGACATGGACCCTCAATCTGACGTTTCCGCCGCCCTTGCGTCACGCTCGAGCCACGGTTATTCAATTGACTCGGTTCTCAACAACGCCAGCAGTTCGGTCGTTAGGCAGGCCGTCGTCCCCAGTTCATGGACCGGACCCGATGACGCCCCCGTGCACATCATGATGGGGTCTCCGTCGGTCTCGGCACACGACAAACCGACCCCTACGAAACAAGACCTGTGGAAACTCGAAGAAGCACTCGCAACAATCGAATCACAATACGACCTCGTCCTCATCGATTGCCCCCCGTCATTTAATGGTCTGACGCAGACGGCGTGGACGGCTGCCGATTCCGTGGTGATCATCGCCGAGCCGGGACTGTTTTCGGTCACCGCCGTTCATCGAACGCTTCTTGCTCTCCAAGCAATGCGGCTAAAAATGTCTCCGAGACTTCGCACAGCTGGAGTCATCATTAACCGATTTCGGCCGGATAGCCCCGAACATTTGTTTCGGCTCGACGAAATGAAGCAGTTGTTCGGCGACCACATTCTGGAACCGATTCTTGACGAGACGCTCACGCTTCAGCAATCAACCGGAGCGGCAGTTCCTATCCATCGCTGGCCAGGCGATTCCGCCCAGACAATTGCCCGCCATTTCGAGCGCCTTCTCAACAAGGTTCTCGTCGAAGAACGCGTCTAGTCGTTTTCTAGGATGCGCGCGAGGCGCGCTTGGCAGCCAGATCGTCGGTTGCGACGCCAGCTCGAACCGCGTCAATCGTGATAAGGGTGGTTTCGACTTCACGAAGCACGGCTCCGACCGCAATCCCAAAGACGCCCTGGCCGCGGTTGACGAGGTCGATCACTTCGTCACTCGACGTGCACAGATAGACCGACGCTCCGTCGCTCATCAAAGTTGTTCCGGCAAGGTCTTCGATGCCTTCGGCGTGAAGTTGGTCGACCGCGATGCGAATCTGCTGGAGGGAGATCCCGGTTTCCAACAGTCGCTTGACAAGTTTGAGGACAAGAATGTCTCGGAACGAATACAAACGCTGGGAACCGGAGCCGTGTGCGGGCTGAACGGTGGGAGCGACAAGTTCCGTGCGAGCCCAATAGTCAAGTTGGCGGTAGGTGATGCCAGCAGCCGTCGCGGCCGTTGCACCGCGGTATCCCTCGGCCGACTCGCCTTGAGATTGCGTGAGTTCACTCATGTTGAACCAACCTTCACCTTGTTATTTAACGTTAACGTGTCCCACTGTACCCAGGGACGAACAGACCTCAGCGGCGAGATGTGCTTCCGGCGTGTCGCGTCTATCCGATGAGATCGTCAATCGACCTAATCATGACTGAGATGCGTACTTGTTCCAAGTTGTGTGCAAGATCTCGAGCAACATCCGCAGCCTTTTGTTTGCTCACTCTACTCGCACTTTTCACAATAGGAAGGATCGCGCTATGGACGATGTTGGCATCTTTTTCGGCTTGCACACGGAGCCCGCGCAGATGGCGTGGCTCGATGCCAGCTTTCTGAAGTTCAACCAAAGCCTTAAGTGTTTTGAGGGAATCGTCCGTGTAAATCTCTGCTGCCGGAATCAGGCCCATCGAGATGGCATCATCCAAAAGAGCTTTGGATGACTCCGCAGATTTCAACATTTCCGACCGGGTGAATCGAACCTCGAGCGACAAAATGGAGTCAATCGAGACGGTTGAGCCGCCGGGGAGCGTCGGTGACTTCCCAGCGTCAATATCCCCCAGGATTATCTCGATTTGCTTGAGTGGCAGGAAGTAATCCCGTTGCAAACCAAGTATCACCCTGAGGCGTTCGACATCCGAGTGACGGTACGACCGGTATCCGCTCGCAAGACGCTCGGGATTGACGAGGTTGTTATCGCCGAGAAATCTAATTTTTGAACTTGACAGTTCCGGAAATTGAATCCGAAGCTGTTGGAGCACCTGACCGATAGTCAGGCCAGAGGGCGCATCCCCAGCGCGCTGTGCGGCCATTAACTAAGCACCAGTCGGAAGGTCGTGGCGCGACGGATAAAACGTCATACGGTATTTGCCTATTTGAATTTCGGAACCGTCCTGCAATAACCCACCTGCGGTGCGGGAGCCTTCCAAATACGTCCCGTTCAGCGAATCAAGGTCACGAATCGAAAAAACCTTTCCATCTCTTGTGATCTCGGCGTGACGACGAGACACCGTGACATCATCAAGGAAGATGTCCGCGTCAGGGTGCCGGCCAGCGACAGTGACATCTGTGTCCAGCAAGAACCGTGCGCCAACCGTTGGTCCTCGTCGAACGATTAACAGCGCACTCCCCGCCGGGAGTGCGGCAATCGCAGCGAGTTCGTCCGCCGAAGCGGTGTCTTCGAGGTCAGAGAGGCGCGATGCAAAATCCTGACCGAGGTGTTCGGTGCTGTTCCGAATGTCGTCGTTGTCGCTCATTTCGCCTCCTTTGTGACCAACTCTACTAGACCGCGGATTTGGAGGAAACCCCAGGAATTGTTCTCCGCAACACTCCGAGGTACCCAAATCCTGCAACCCAGTAAACACCAGCGCCGACGCCACCGAGCAACCATCCGATGAA
>JBEENB010000021.1:0-17608 GCA_041192365.1 Actinomycetota bacterium
GTACTGCAGGGGGGACCCTGTGGGAGAGTAGGACACCGCCGGACTTAATTTACGAATGGCCACCCTCTCGGGGGTGGTCATTCGTCATTATTAAGGAGTATCGATCATGAGCGACGAACGCGACGATAAAAACGACCCGAACGGTCGTGACCGTCGACCGCGCCGTGATGACTCCAGCACTAGCAGGCCCAACTCGGGTCGCCCTTCATCGGGCAAACCGAGTTCGGGCCGTTTTGGCGCGCCCAAAAACGGAAGCGATCGACCGCGCGGCGAACGACCCCCGCGTGACGGCGAACGCAAGCCGTTTAGTCGCGATGGGAAACCGGGCGAACGTAAACCCTTCAGTCGTGACGGGAAACCGGGCGAACGTAAACCCTTCAGTCGTGATGGGAAACCCGGTGAGCGGAAACCGTTTAGTCGTGATGGGAAACCCGGTGAGCGGAAACCGTTTAGTCGTGATGGGAAACCCGGTGAACGCAAGCCGTTTAGCCGCGACGGTCGACCCGGAGACTCGCGTCCCGAACCGCGCGAAGAGGAATTCCCGCGTTTTCGTCCGAGTGAAGAACAGCGCAAGGCGATTCGCGAGATGGAACCCGAACTCGAAAACCGATTCGCAGGGAAGGAACTCGATCGGGCTGTGCTTCGTGATTTGTCAACCCTGAGCGAAGACAACGCGATGGTCGTCGGGCGTCACCTGGAAGCCGCGTCCTTCTATGCCGAGGTCGATGCGCCGAGAGCGCTCCAGCACGCCATCGCGGCGAAAAATCGCGCGTCGCGCCTCGCAATTGTGCGGGAAACAGTCGGAATCATGGCCTACGTCAACCAGGATTTCACCCTTGCCCTTGCCGAATTGCGAACTGCGCAGAGGATTTCTGGTTCGAATGACCAGATTGCGCTCATCATTGATTGTCTCCGTGGGCTCGACCGCTCGAACGAGGGGCTCAAGATCGCCCGCGAACTCGACCGAGAGGGACTGCCACGCGAGGCACAGATCGATCTCGCTATCGTTTTGTCGGGTATTCGCCTGGATCGGGACGAAACCGATCGCGCCTATGCCGAACTGCAGATTCCCCACCTCGACCCGACGAACGCGACACCGGAGTGTGTCGCACTGTTCGATGCGAACGCCGAGGTTCTCGAAGAAATGGGTCGCGCCGACGAGGCCGCTCAGTGGCGTCGCTACGCTCGACTGACCGAGAGCCACTTCTCGCCTGACGAAACGATTGAGTTCCATACCGAATGGCTCGAGGAGCCGACTGACGTCACCGAACTGGCCGACGATGTGCCGGCCGACGATGAGCCCATCGCCTTGACGGACAGCGAACTAGCGGATCTGGTCGGAGGAGTGCCTCCCGTTGAAAAGACGGAGGACAAATCGTGACTCCTCTTGACGATACCGACGTCATTTTTGCCGACCTCGACGGGGTCGTCTACACCGGCGAGGAATCGATCCGATACGCGGTCGAGGCGCTCAATGTCGCGTCGGCGCATCACCGCGTTGCCTACATCACGAACAACGCCTCGCGCACTGCGGAACACGTGGCGGCACATTTGCGCGACCTCGGACTCACTGCGGTTGCTGACGATGTGGTGTCGTCCCCCCAGGCCGCGGTGAAGATACTCAAGACCCTCATTCCCGCGAAGTCCACCGTTCTCGTCATCGGTGGGGAAGGGCTCATCGCCGAAGTCGACGGCGCGGGATTTCGTGTTACCGATTCGGCGGATGATGCTCCGGCAGCAGTGATTCAGGGTTTTGCGCCGACAGTCGGGTGGACGCACCTCGCTGAGGCGTCGTTCGCGTTGCACACGGGGATTCCCTGGGTTGCGACGAACACAGACTGGACGATTCCTGTTGCGCGGGGAATCGCGCCAGGGAACGGAACGCTCGTGTCCGCTGTTCATCTCGCGGTGGGTCGCCTTCCCGTTTTCGCGGGAAAACCCGAACGCGCAATCTTTGATTTCGCTCGCGACAAGTTCGCGGCCGACAACCCGCTCGTCATCGGCGACCGATTAGACACCGACATCCTGGGAGCGAACCGAGCGGGGATGCGCAGCGCGCTCGTCCTCACCGGCATTGATGGTCGAAAACAAGCCATCGCTGCGGCCGAGGAACAGCAGCCCACCTACATTCTCGGGGATTTACGAGAATTGTCGACGGAATATCCCGAGTCGATTGTCACCGATAAAGCGGATACGGTAACTGTCACGGTCGGGAATTCGTCGGTGACGATGACGGCCAATGTCGTGCGAGTGAAACGCAAGGGCTCGGATCCGCTCAACCTGTTGCGCGCCGGCTGCACAGCGATTTATCGCTCGGGACTTCGCATTTACGGGCTCGATGTCGAACCAGCGATATATTCGTGACCATGGATACCGAGAACCAGTCGCCGAGCCTCGAGCACATCTCTGAGCTGCCGCTGGACGAGCGCGCCGCCGCGTTCACGGTGTTGGAAGGCGAGATCCGACAGCGGCTCGATGAGCAACCCCGCTGAACCGACGCGTCTCGACCTCGCACTTGTTGATCGAGGACTGGCGGAGAGCCGCACTCGCGCAGCACGTCTGATTGAAGCAGGCAGTGTCCGCGTTGACGAACGGATTGTCACGAAAACAGGGCACAAGGTCTCACCGACATCGATTCTCGCGGTGACTGCACTCGATCGGTGGGTCGCGCGTTCGGCGAACAAGTTGCTCGGTGCGTGCGAGAGGTTCGGTATTGATTTTCGCGGGCGCACGGTTCTTGATATTGGCGCGTCGACGGGCGGATTCACCGAGGTCGCCCTTTTTCGGGGCGCCAACCGGGTGGTCGCACTGGACGTCGGGCACAGCCAACTCCATCCCACACTTCGCGCGGATTTTCGCGTCCACGTCGTCGAGGGCACCAACGCCCGAGATCTGTCGCGCGAACTCGTCGACGGGTGGGATGTCGGCCCGATCGATGATGTTGTCATGGACGTCAGTTTCATTTCCGTCACAATGGTTCTGCCCGCGCTCGTCGCGGTCCTTGGCACTGACTTCCGTTATGTCATCTTGGTCAAACCACAGTTTGAGGTCGGAAAAGGCAATGTGCACGAGGGGATTGTTCGCGACGACGCGAAGCGCGACGCTGCACTCCTGTCGGTGTGTGAGGCCATCGCGAGCCTGGGCCTTCCGATCAGCGGAATCATGGCGTCGCCCATCGACGGCGAACACGGGAACCGCGAAGCGATTGTGTACGGTGACCCCGCACAGCGCTTGAATGCGAGAGAATGGACAGACCAAGCGAGATCAACGTGGGGAGGTTAGCGTGACAGGTCGACTGTTCCTCATCCTCGCCCACACGGGTCGACCAGCGAGCATCCACACCGCCGCCGCCGTCGCGACAGAGTTGAGCCGTTTGGGTGGAATTCCGGTGTGCCTGGATTCGCAGCACCCGGCCATTACGTCCGAAGCCACCGTCGAGGTTAAACAACTCGGCGTTGACGTTGCGCCGAAAGACATCGAACTGGTTATTTGTCTGGGCGGTGACGGAACCATCTTGAAGGCCGCAGAGATCATGCGTGGCCAAAATGCGCCGTTGTTGGGTGTGAACATGGGCCACGTTGGTTTCTTGGCCGAGCTCGAGCCCGAAGACCTAGACGAGACAATCGGTCGAGTGCTCGCGAAAGATTACAGCGTAGAACTCCGCATGACTCTCGACGTTCGCGTTGAGCTGAACGGTGACACCGTTTTCGAGACGTGGGCGCTCAACGAGGCGAGTGTGGAGAAAATGTCGCGTGAGCGCATGATCGAGGTCGTCATCGGCGTCGATGACCGACCCATCTCAACCTTTGGGTGCGACGGTGTTCTCATGGCAACCCCGACCGGTTCGACGGCGTATTCCTTTTCCGCTGGCGGCCCCATTGTCTGGCCGACCGTCGAGGCGCTCATCATGGTTCCGCTGTCGGCACACGCGTTGTTCTCTCGACCCCTTGTCACTGCACCGTCATCCACGCTCACGGTTGATGTGTTGTCGCGAAACGGCGCGTCTGGCGTTCTGTGTTGTGACGGAAGACGGACCTTTGCCCTCGCTCCGGGCTCGCGCGTCATCGTGAACAGATCGGAAACCGCGGTTCGGTTGGCGCGCACCCACTCGGGTCCGTTCTCTGAACGATTAGTTAAAAAGTTTTCGCTACCCACCGAGGGATGGCGCGGCAGTTCCGCATGATCCACGAGATTTCAATTCACGACCTCGGAGTGATTCAATCCGCGACGCTGACTCTGACTCCCGGCTTTACCGCGATCACCGGCGAAACCGGCGCGGGAAAGACGATGGTCGTCTCGGCTCTGGGACTTCTGCTCGGTGACCGCGCTGATTCGGGGGTCGTTCGCCATTCCGCCGAACGAGCCCAGGTGAGCGGACGCTGGACCATCACCGACCCCGCGGTGGTTGCGCGTGTCACCGAACTCGGTGGCGTGCTCGACGACCATGAATTGGTCGTGACCCGCGCTGTCAGTTCCGAGGGTCGTTCCAAGGTTGTTGTCGGCGGCGCCGCAACGCCCGTCGGTGCGCTGTCCGATATCGGTGATCACCTCGTAGCGATCCATGGGCAGAGTGAACAACTACGCCTTCGGTCGCAGACGGCGCAACGCGAGTCTCTCGACCGATTTGCGGGGGACTCTGTTCGAACGCCGCTGAGCGAGTACCAGACGATTTTCCGACGCTGGATTGACTCGATTGCGCGGCGCGAATCGATGACGAAAGACGCGTCAGAGCGAATTCGAGAGGCGGAGGAACTGCGCACGGCCGTTGCGGCGATTGACGCCGTCGCGCCCGTCGCCGGCGAGGACGTTGCGCTGAAAGCGAAAGCGGAACGTCTGTCGAACAGCGAAGAACTTCGCCGCGCCGCGCAAGAAGCTCACGAGGCACTGTCGGCGGATGACGCCGAGTTCGATGCGGTATCGCTCGTGGAAAGCGCGCGTCGGGCTCTTGAACGCGTGACCAGCCACGACCCGGCCATCGAGACGCTGTTGACGCGGATCACTGAAGCGAGCATTGTCGTTCGCGAGGCGTCCCAATCCGTCTCGGCGTATGCGGCCGGACTCGAACTCGACGGTGGTGATTTGGAACAGGTCCACGAGCGCACCGCGGCAATCACCGCGCTCGTCCGCGCTTATGGTCCAACCCTTGATGATGTGCTCGCACTGTGGTCGACAGCGTCTGACCGATTGTTCGACCTCGATCGCTCAGACGATGCACTCGAGGAACTGGCTGCGTCGATTGCGGCGGACGAGATCACTCTCGATCTGCTCGCGACCCGAATCAGTGCCGCCCGCGACGATGCCGCCCAGCGACTCTCCGGGGCTGTCACGACAGAACTGCACGCGCTCTCGATGCCGACCGCAGAATTCGTCGTCCGGGTAGCACCGCAAAGCGGAACCGACTTCTTTGCCCACGGACGCGACGCGGTCGAAATGTTGATGCGACCACACCCCGGTGGTGACCCGAAACCCGTGACGAAAACTGCGTCGGGTGGTGAATTGTCGCGAGTCATGCTCGCGATCGAGGTCGTCATCGCTTCGACCGACACGGTTCCAACGCTCGTCTTCGACGAAGTTGACGCGGGCGTTGGCGGTGCAAGCGCAATCGAGATTGGGCGTCGACTCGCGATTTTGGCAAAGTCCGCGCAGGTCATTGTTGTTACCCATCTGCCGCAGGTTGCGGCTTTTGCGACAAATCATCTGCGAATTATCAAAGACACGAGCGGCGCCATCACGGAATCGACGATTACGCGACTTGAGGGCGACGAACGGGTCGAAGAAATGGCCCGACTGCTGTCGGGGACACCGGATTCTGACAATGCCCGAGCGCACGCGGCAGAAATGTTAAATTCTGCGAATCAATGGCGTGGCGAAAACCGTTAATTCGTCAAAAGCCCCTTCCAGCGGTTATCGTTGAATTCCGTGGTGAAACTTACGGAATTCGATCTAGACCAGCCTGTCACGAAGCACATTTTTGTCACTGGTGGCGTTGTCTCCTCTCTCGGTAAAGGTCTAACCGCCGCATCGCTGGGTAACCTCTTGACTCGCCGCGGACTTCGTGTCGTCATGCAAAAACTTGACCCGTACCTCAATGTCGACCCCGGCACAATGAACCCTTTCCAGCACGGCGAGGTGTTTGTCACCGATGATGGTGCCGAGACAGACCTCGATATCGGGCATTACGAACGTTTCCTCGACATAAACCTGGGCCAGGCCGCGAACGTCACAACCGGGCAGATTTATTCGCGCGTGATTGAACGCGAGCGTCGCGGCGAATACCTTGGCGACACGGTTCAGGTCATTCCTCACATCACCGACGAGATCAAACGTCGGATGCGTCTCCAAGCGACGGAAGATCCTGCTCCTGACGTGATTATCACCGAGATTGGTGGAACCGTCGGTGACATCGAGAGCCAACCGTTCATCGAGGCCGCGCGCCAGGTTCGTCACGAACTCGGGCGAAAGAACGTCTTCTTTGTCCATGTTTCGCTTGTTCCGTTCATGAACGCGTCGGGGGAGCAGAAAACGAAACCGACGCAGCACTCGGTTGCGGCTCTGCGGTCGATCGGTATTCAGCCCGATGCGCTGGTGCTTCGCAGCGACCGACCGGTTTCGGCCGCCAACCGCCGCAAGATTGCACTGATGTGTGACGTGGATGAAGACGCTGTTGTCAACGCGATTGATGCACAGAGCATTTACGACATCCCGAGCATGTTGCACTCGCAAGGACTCGACCAGTACATCGTGGATCAGTTGCGGTTGGATGGCGACGATGAAGTCAACTGGGCCGGATGGTCGGAACTACTCGACACGGTTCACAACCCGAGAGGCCACGTGCGCATCGCGCTCGTCGGGAAGTACGTTGACCTTCCGGACGCCTACCTTTCGGTCACCGAAGCCCTGAAGGCCGGAGGCTTCGCCAATGATGTCGCTGTTGATATTCGATGGGTGGCGTCCGATCTGTGTGAAACGCCGGAAGGGGCCGCCGAGCATCTCGGCGATGTTGACGGCATTCTCGTTCCCGGCGGATTCGGTGTTCGCGGAATCGAAGGAAAGCTAGGTGCCTTGAGGTACGCCCGCGAGAACATGATTCCGACGCTCGGGATCTGTCTGGGGCTTCAGTGCATGGTCATCGAATATGCACAAACGGTGGTCGGGCTGACCGACGCATCGTCCAGTGAGTTCGACCCTGACACGAAGTTTCCGGTCATCGCAACGATGGAAGAACAGGTCGACATCATCAGTGACGGAGATATGGGCGGCACGATGCGCCTCGGTTTGTACGAGGCTGCGCTCGCTCCCGGCTCGATCGTCGAGTCCGTTTATGGCGCGTCGAGTGCGTTCGAGCGTCACCGCCACCGCTACGAGGTCAACAACCTCTATCGTGACGACATCGCAAAGGCCGGACTCGTCTTCTCGGGCACGAGCCCCGACGGCAAACTCGTCGAGTTCGTTGAACTTCCGCGGGAAGTCCACCCGTATTACGTTTCCACTCAGGCTCATCCCGAGTTGCGTTCTCGGCCCACCCACGGCCACCCGCTGTTCGTCGGACTCGTCGCCGCTGCGAAGGTGCGTCACACAGCGGACGTACTCGACGTCGACTACACCGACGACAAGTAGCCCACCATGGAGGTAACGCGCCTCATCGAGCAGTTTCTGCGTCACACGGCGTTGGAGCGGGGCCGAAGTGTCAACACAATCGCAGCGTATCGGCGCGACCTCGACAGGTGGGCCGGGTTTATCGGCACGCGGGCACTCGAGTCCATTGACTCGATTGCCGTCACGGATTATCTGACGTCCCTCCGCCGGGACGGTCTCGCGTCGTCATCGATCACCCGCGCGCTTTCGGTTGTTAGATCGTTCCACCGCTACCTTGTGGCCGAAGCCCTCGCGGAGCACGATCCGACGGGAGCGGTGATCGCACCAGGTCGCACCCAACGACTGCCCAAGGCTCTGAGCATCGAGCAAGTGACGGCGCTACTCGAGTCGACACCTACCGAAACCCCCGTTGGCCTGCGCGATCGAGCGATTCTTGAACTCATGTACGCGACCGGCGCCCGTGTCTCTGAGGCGGTTGGGCTGGTCGTCGATGACGTTCGCGCTGACGAGGTACTGGATGTGATCACTCTGACCGGTAAAGGCAACAAACAGCGCGTTGTTCCGGTCGGTCGTTTTGCCCGCGAGGCGCTCGATGCGTATCTTGTGCGCGGTCGTCCCGCGCTCCTAGAAAACGGACGTGGCACGCCAGCGCTTTTCCTCGGCGCGCGCGGCGCCGCGCTGTCCCGACAAAACGTGTTTCTCATCATTCGAGCGGCGGCGGTGCGGGCGGAGATCACGTCGACGATTTCACCCCACACACTTCGTCACTCGTGCGCAACGCACTTGTTGCGGGGAGGTGCCGACATTCGAGTCGTGCAAGAGATGCTGGGGCACGCTTCGGTTGCGACAACGCAGATATACACGCTCGTGACCCGCGATGCACTCACTGAGGCCTATCGGACGTCTCATCCGAGGGCGCGGTAATTCCGCGCCCTATTCACCGTAGAATTGCCCCGTGACCGTGTTTCCCGTGCCTCAGGCGTTGACCTCCCACGGTCCGGCGCGCGTGATTTCACTGTGCAACCAAAAGGGTGGAGTGGGCAAGACGACAACCGCGATTTCGCTCGCCGGTGCACTCGCCGAGTTTGGTCGAAAAGTTCTCGTCGTTGACTTTGACCCGCAAGGGGCTTTGACCGCGGGACTCGGAGCCTCCGCCCACGACGTTCCGACGATTTACAACCTGCTCGTTCCCGACAAGGCGGTCGATTCGAGCCGCTCACCGCTCTCGACTCGCGACGTCATTCAGGCGACATCGATTGAGAACATTCACATCTTGCCGGCGAACATCGACCTTGCCGCGGCCGAGGTGCAACTCGTCAACGAGGTCGCTCGTGAACACGTTCTTGCCGACATCTTGAAGCCCGTTCTTGCTGACTACGACGTTGTCCTCGTCGATTGCCAGCCATCGCTCGGTCTCCTCACGGTGAACGCTCTCACCGCGAGCCACGGGGTTCTCATTCCGCTCGCCTGCGAATTTTTTGCCCTGCGCGGGGTTGCCCTGCTGCTCGACACCATCGACAAGGTTAAGGCGCGACTCAACCCGGCTCTCGAACTCGACGGAATTCTGGCGACGATGTACGACCCGAGAACCTTGCACTCTGTCGAGGTTCTCGACCTCGTCAAGCAGAACAGACCTAAAGATGTTCTGAAAACCCTCATTCGACGCACCGTCAAGTTCCCGGACTCGACCGTTGCCGCGGCGCCCATCACCACTTTCGCACCGGATCACCAAGCAGCCGACTCGTACCGCGAACTTGCCCGAGAGCTGATTTCCCTTGGAAAGATCGCCTAGTTCCGAGGACGGATTCCGCGTCAGCCTCGCGAATTTCGACGGACCCTTCGACCTTCTCATTTCGCTCATTTCGAAACACGAGATGGACATCACCGAGGTGAGTCTCGCCGCGGTGACGAGCGAATTCATCACGTTCCTTCGTGACCTTGACGGAACGGCGGAACTCGATGCCGCATCTGAATTCCTCGTTGTCGCCGCGACGCTGCTCGACATGAAGATCGTGGGGCTTTTGCCCACCGGGGAATACGCCGACGCCGACGATGTGGCAGTTCTCGAGGCGCGTGACATGTTGTTTGCTCGATTGTTGCAATACCGCGCCTTCAAAGAGATTTCGGTGTGGTTTTCCGGGCGAATCGAGCGCGAATCGGCGCGTCATCCCCGCGCTGTTCGACTCGAGGAAAAATTCCGCGAACGCACACCCGAACTGGTTTGGACGACGTCGATTGAGGATTTCCACACCCTTGCCCTGTATGCGCTCGCGCCTCGCGAAATCCCGTTCGTTGGACTCGATCACCTGCACGCACCACTCGTGTCGGTTCGTGAACAGGCCGCCATCGTTATTTCTATGATTCGCTCTGCCCCGATGACGTTCCGCCAAATCATTGCGGGAGCCGATCAGCGTGGTGTGATTGTTGCGCGGTTCCTGGCGATTCTCGAGCTGTACCGTCAGTCCGCGGTGGCGTTTGAACAGATCGAACCGCTCGGGGAATTGACGGTGCGCTGGAGCGCCGAGACATGGAACGACGAAAACCTTGTGACTCTGGGAGCCGAATATGGAAATTGAACTTGAGCGTCAACTCGAAGCAATCCTGATGGTGGCCGACGAGCCACACAGTGTGGTGTCACTAGCCACCGTGCTGGAACGACCCGTCACAGAGGTCAAGGCTGCCATCGCCCGACTCGTTGCCGACTTCGACGGAGTCGACGGGACCATTCAGCGCGGTTTCGAATTGCGCGAAATCGGCGGCGGTTGGCGAATTTATGTCCGTGAGTCTTATGACGAACTCGTTCGCGATGTGGTGTTGTCGCAGAACTCGACCAAACTGTCACAACCCGCGCTCGAAACCCTTGCCGTCATCGCCTACAAGCAGCCCGTGACTCGTTCGCAGGTGTCGGGAATTCGAGCAGTGAACGTCGATACCGTGATTCGAACGCTGGTCGGTCGTGGGCTCATCACCGAGGTCGGCACTGAGCCCGAGACTGGTGCAATCCTTTATGGAACAACCGATCTGCTGTTGACGAACCTAGGAATCGATTCACTTGACCAACTTCCGCCCGTGTCGGAATTGCTCGACGACGGTTCCGCCGGTTTCGACGATGTCCACTGACCGACTTCAGAAGGTCCTCGCCGCGGCGGGGGTTGCGTCAAGGCGCGCGAGCGAAATCCTCATCGCGCAGGGTCGCGTTACCGTCAACGGTGAAACCGTCACCGAACCGGGTTCCCGCGTCGACCCAGAAATCGACCGAATCACCGTCGACGGTGAACCAATCCAGTCCGATGTCAGCAAGCGTTACGTGATGTTGAACAAGCCGACCGGTGTCGTGTCGAGCCTCGCGGACGATCGAGGGCGACGCGACCTGCGCGATTACGTTTCCGGATACGACGAGAGGCTATTCAATGTCGGCCGACTCGATTTCGAGACCTCCGGCCTTCTCATTTTGACGAACGATGGTGATGCCGCCCACGTGCTCGCACACCCGTCTTTCGAGGTTGCCAAGACCTACCTCGCCAAAGTGTCGGGGCTCGTGAAAGGATCGACGCTGCGCGAGATGAAGGACGGAATTGAACTCGAGGACGGCCCGATTGCGGTCGACCGAGTCTCCATCATTGGAGAGCCGTCTCGCGGACAGACTCTGTTGGAAATCACGCTGCATTCGGGGCGTAACCGCATCGTTCGTCGCCTGTGTGAGGCAATCGGCCATCCCGTCGTCGAGCTTCATCGCAAGAGTTTCGGGCCCCTCAGCCTTGGCTCGTTGTCCCTCGGTGACACGCGCGACCTCACTAAGGTTGAAGTGGGGCAAGTGCTCGCGCTCGCCCGCGATTCTGACGGTGAGGAGGAGGCTCGTGTCTAACGCCCGCGTTTCCGGTCCGGTCCGAATCGTCGGATCTGGGTTGCTCGGAACCTCCATCGGATTGGTGCTACGCCGACACGGGATCGATGTGTCACTGGTTGATACTTCTCCCACCGCTGTCGCACTCGCATCCCAGTACGGAGCTGGTCGCCCAGCCATTCAAGGCGAAAAGCCGGAGCTGATTGTTGTCGCCGTCCCGCCGGACGTTGTCGCCGATGTTGTCGAACGCGAACTACGGGACTTTCCCGACGCGGTCGTCACCGACGTCACGAGTGTCAAGGGGTCGATTCTCGTCGACCTGCAATCTCGAGGTCTCGACCTGACCCGCTATGTCGGCTCGCACCCGATGGCGGGTCGCGAACGCGGGGGAGCGGTCTCAGCCCGCGCCGATATCTTCACGGGTCGCTCGTGGGTGGTGTGCCCCCGACCGGATGCAGATTCAGCCGCGGTCAACCTCGTTTCTGATCTGGCAATCGACTGTGGTGCGAACCTCGTTGAGATGTCGACAGCAGATCACGACTCCGCGGTGGCCCTCGTGAGCCACGTTCCGCAGATCGTGTCGTCCGCAGTCGCATCGAGCCTCATCGGAGCGCCTGACTCATCGGTCGAGCTCGCGGGTGGTGGATTGCGTGACATGACTCGAATTGCGTCCAGCGATCCGAGCTTGTGGATCCAGATTCTTAGTGCGAACGCCCCCGACGTGACGGTCGTCTTGGAAGACGTTCGCGACCGCATCGATGCGGTTGTCACTGCTTTGCGCAGTGGAAACCCGACCACCGCTCTCGCGGACCTGCTAGCGTCCGGCAACTCTGGGGTCTCGCGAATTCCCGGAAAGCATGGTCGCAGTGCTCGGTTCGCACACATTTTGGTTGTCATTGACGACCGCCCTGGCCAATTGGCACAATTGCTCGCCGATATCGGTGACCTTGGGGTCAACATGGAAGACCTTCGACTCGAGCACTCGCCGGGCTCGGCCATCGGCTTCGCCGAGGTCTCGGTGTTGCCGACAGCCGAAGAATCATTGGTGCGTGAACTCGAAGCGCGTGGCTGGAGAATTGCGGGCGAGAGCCAGTGATTGTTGTCGCGATCGATGGACCGGCTGGTAGCGGGAAATCGAGCGTCGCACGGGCGGTTGCCGCGCAATTGGGCTTTGGCTTCTTAGACACTGGTGCGGCCTATCGTGCGCTGACATGGTGGGCCCTCGATCGGGGAATCGACCTGTCGGATGAGGACGCCATCGCAGCATTACTGGACTCGTTTCCGTACTCAATTTCGCTCGACCCAGTAAGTGAGCGAGTCGCGGTGGGTGATGTCGATGTGACGGCGAAAATTCGCGACCCACGTATCAGCCTTGCCGTGAGCGCGGTCGCGCAAAACCTGCGGGTACGCGAATGGATGAAGGATTCCGCTCGCCGATTGGCCACAACCTCTGGCTTCCCCGGAGTTGTCGCCGAGGGCCGCGATATGACAACGGTCGTCTTCCCTGACTCCTCGACCCGGATTCTCTTGACGGCCCGCGAAGAGGTTAGAATTGTCAGAAGGGCTGGCGAAGTCGCCGGCCGAGATCTCGCCGAAACGACCGCATCGGTTCGCGAGCGAGATGCCAAAGATTCGAACGTCGTTGACTTCTTTACCGCCGCTCCTGGAGTGACAGTCGTCGATTCGTCGGACATCAATTTTTCGGACACCGTCTCGGCAATCGTCGACATTGTGCGAGCAGGGAGTGACCTATGAGCGAGAACTATGAGGACGACATCGGCGATCTCGTCGACCGAATGTCAGAACTTACAGACGCCGACGCCGCCCAGCGTGCCGAGGCACTCCGTCAAGGACTCGCTGACTACGACCTCGATGACGAAGATATCTCGCTACTTGAGTCCCATCTCGGCGATACCGACGAGGTCATTGAACTTCCCGCACTTCCAGTCTTGGCGATTGTCGGTCGGCCCAACGTCGGAAAGTCCGCGCTTGTCAATCGAATTCTTGGACGTCGAGAAGCAGTGGTCGAAGACGTTCCCGGCGTCACCCGCGACCGTGTCACCTACAAGGCCGAATGGAACGACCGCAAGTTCACCCTGGTTGATACCGGTGGCTGGGAACCCGACGCGCGCGGAATCGACAAAAGTGTTGCACTCCAAGCCGAAATCGCCGTCGAGCTCGCCGATGCGGTGCTTTTTGTGGTCGATGCGATGGTGGGTGCAACTGCTACCGACGAACGAGTCGTCACGATGCTTCGTGCGTCGAAAAAGCCCGTCATCCTCGTCGGCAACAAAGTGGACGATGCCCGCCAGGAACCCGAAGCCGCCGCCCTCTGGTCGCTCGGACTGGGAGAGCCGTGGCCCGTCTCGGCACTGCACGGTCGCGGCGTTGCCGACATGCTCGACAAAGTGCTCACAATCCTTCCCGAAATCAGCGCTGTCGCCAAGACTGAAATCGGTGGACCGCGACGAGTTGCAATCATCGGTCGTCCTAACGTCGGTAAGTCGTCGCTGTTGAACAAGACCGCCGGCGAAGAGCGCGTCGTTGTCAATGAACTGGCGGGAACCACCCGCGACCCGATCGACGAACAAGTTGAGCTGGGCGGAAAGGTGTGGCGCTTCGTCGACACCGCAGGCATTCGACGTCGTCAGCACATGGCGCAGGGTGCGGATTTCTATGCGTCGTTGCGAACCGCCGCCGCTCTGGAGAAAGCCGAAGTCGCCGTCGTCGTTCTTGATGTGACCGAGCCCATCAGCGAACAGGACATTCGCATCATCGACATGGCGTTGGAATCGGGACGCTCACTCGTGTTGGCATTCAACAAGTGGGATTTGCTCGACGACGATCGCCGACGATATCTTGAGCGAGAAATCGACCAAGACCTCGCTCATGTGGCATGGGCTCCTCGCGTCAACATTTCTGCGCGGACCGGTCGCCACTTAGAAAAATTAGTGCCGGCATTGGAACTCGCCCTCGAATCGTGGGACACCCGAATTCAGACGGGAAAACTCAATGCCTTCCTCTCGGAACTCGCGGCGGCACACCCCCATCCCGTTCGCGGCGGAAAGCAACCCCGAATTTTGTTCGGCACTCAGGCATCGAGTCGTCCGCCGACGTTCGTCTTGTTCACGACCGGATTCCTCGACCCGCAATATCGTCGATTCATTACGCGTCGCCTTCGCGAGGTCTGGGGCTTCGAAGGTTCACCGATCAATGTGTCGATGCGCGTTCGCGAAAAACGCGGACCTCGAAAGTAGCGTCGGCGCGTGAATTACCTTCCCCCTCCGCATCAACGCGACTTCGGCGACAACTGGGTCCACGGCCCAAATGGCGAACGAGTGTGGGGGATGTTCGGTGCGGCCGGTGTTCTTGTCTGGAACCGCACTACCGACGGCGTGTTGTTGCAGTTGCGCGCCGAATGGTCGCATCACGGCGGAACCTGGGGGATCCCGGGCGGAGCCTTGAAGTTCGGTGAAGACGCGACAGCCGGGGCGATGCGCGAGGCCCATGAGGAAGCCGGAGTTCCCGAGAGCCTCCTCATTCCAATCGATACGTATGTTATCGACCTCGGATTCTGGGCGTACACGACTGTCATTGTCGAAACGCGCGAACACTTCGAACCAGCATTCAACGACCTCGAAAGCACCGACCTGCAGTGGATAGCGCGCGACGATGTTGAATCGTTCGAACTTCACCCCCGTTTCGGAAAGTCGTGGTCGCTCTTGAACGACATGCTCGAGAACCATCGCGCACAGTAGTCTGGGGTCATTCACGATTCACAAGGAAGTGCACGGATGGCCGAAATCGACCGCAATCGCCTAGAGGAACTATTCAATCGAGAGCGAGATGATTTCGAGAGGACACACCCTAAGTCCAAGGCCGCGTATGTTTCGGCGGAACACCTGTTTGGCCGCGTGCCAATGACATGGATGAACAAGAAGTCCGGGTCATTCCCCGTTTATTTCGAATCAGCACGCGGGAACACGATCCGCGACATCGACGGGAACGAGTACATCGATTTCGCTCTCGGAGACACGGGAGCGATGGCGGGTCACTCCGCACCCGAGGTGGCGGCGGCAGTTGTTCGTCACGTGTCGGAACAGGGCGGTTTGACCACGATGCTTCCGACCGTGGATGCGGAGTGGGTCGGTGCCGAATTGACACGTCGATTCGGGATGGACCGCTGGAGTTTTGCCCTCACCGCCACGGACGCAAACCGCTGGGTTATCCGTTTGGTTCGCGCGCTTACGGGTCGTTCTAAAATCCTCTTTCACTCCTATTGCTATCACGGCTCAGTGGATGAATCCCTGATCGTGGTTGGTCCAGACGGTCAGTCCATGAGCCGACCTGGAAACGTCGGAGAGCCCGTGGATGTTCTCGAAACGAGTCGTGTCGCCGAATTCAACGACCTCGACGCGCTCGAGCGCGAACTCGCGCACGGTGACGTCGCTGCCGTTCTCATCGAACCAGCGCTCACGAACATCGGAATCGTCCTGCCCGAGGCGGGGTATCACGACGGCGTCCGGGCGCTCACCCGCAAACATGGCGCACTGCTCATCATCGACGAAACGCACACGTTTAGTGCGGGCTACGGTGGGGCAACGCGCGCCTGGAACCTTGAACCCGACATCGTTGTCATCGGTAAATCAATCGGGGGAGGCATCCCCACCGGCGCGTATGGCCTGTCAGCCGATTTTGCCGCTCAGGCCCTCGCACGTGACGACCTCGATCTGGTCGACATGGGTGGCGTCGGCGGGACCCTTGCGGGCAACCCCTTGTCGGTTGCGGCGATGAGGGCCACGCTGGAACACGTTCTCACCGAATCCGCGTTCGACCACATGATTGCAATGTGCACACTGTTCACTGACGGCATGAACGTCCTTTTCGACAGGTACGAGTTGCCCTGGTCGATCGCTCAGTTGGGTGCTCGGTGTGAGTACCGGTTCGTCAGCCCTGAGCCCCGAAACGGTGGCGAATCAAACGCCGCCGCAGACGGCGAACTTGAGGACTTCTTGCACCTCTACCTGGCCAACCGCGGGATCATGTTGACACCGTTTCACAATATGGCACTCATGTGTCCGACAACGACAGTGGAAGACGTCGCGGCGCACCATCTGGTTTTTGAGCAGGCAGTCAAGGAGTTGTTGGGCGCCTCGGCCTGATTTCGGTGGCCATAATTTTGATAGGCTGAACAGGTTGTCGTGAGGCAGCGGGCTGTGGCGCAGCTTGGTAGCGCACTTGACTGGGGGTCAAGGGGTCGCAGGTTCAAATCCTGTCAGCCCGACGTAATGAAAAAAGACCGCATTCGTGCGGTCTTTTTTCATCACTCGGGTCTTCCAGGCGGTCCCGCCGGTTTGAAAAATTGCATTACCGACGTGTCAGCGTCGGCGGCAGCAATTTTGAGCCGAGCGGTGCAGCCCGACCTAAGCGGAACGGAGGATTTTTTCCATTGCCTTCCCTTTGGCGAGCTCATCCACGAGTTTGTCGAGATACCGAACTTTCTGAATCAAGGGGTCGCTGATTTCTTCGACACGAACTCCGCAGATGACACCGGTAATCTGATGTGATTTCGGGTTGAGCGTTGCGCCGCCAAAGAATTCCTCGAACGTCACCCCGGCATCGACCTTCGCGTCCAGTTGGATTTGCGTGTATCCCGTTAGCCATCGGATTATGGTGTCGAGATCTTCTCGCGATTGGCCTTTTCTCTCGACCTTGTTCACGTACAGCGGGTAAACCTTACCCACGCTCATCGTTCTAAATTTGTCCATATGAAAATCGTAGGGCGATGTGAGCCGGAACGCGGTGGGGTTTGTCGGAAGCGTGAACCGCTAGCGCCCTTGCGGGCGAATCGACCGGGTCGGCTGTGTGTTGCGGCTTCCGCGGAAGTTGTTTGCGGATTGGCCTGGGCGTTCCCCGACCTTGCTGGTTGTTGCAGGGCGGCCAGAGCGGTCGCGTTGTGAGCGCGTGCGCTGTCCGTTTGTACTGTTTGATGGTCCGCGCCCACCTTGCTGTGGCGCGACACGGGGTGCCGGCTTGACGTATTCCGCCACTTCACCGATCAGTTTGACGACCGCCGGTGAATCAGCCGTGACGGCTTGCGGAGTGACGGTGATTGACGCTTTGCGAAGGAGTGCTGCTAGGTCCTTCTTCTGGGTCGGAAGACAAATG
>JBEENB010000022.1:0-14116 GCA_041192365.1 Actinomycetota bacterium
GATCGCGTACAGCACGCGGTTTTCGACGAAACCAGCTTTCTCTTTTTCGTACACCGCCTCATAGCCAAACGCATGGACAATCTCAATGAGTCGGTCGGCAATCGCACCGCCAGTCTTTTCGCCCGGCACAACCTCGATCATGGGGATGATGTGCGGCGGGTTCGACCAGTGCATGCCGATAAAGCGTTCGGGGTTTGTCAGTGCTTCGGCAATCGCAGTGATGGGGATACCCGAGGTGTTCGACGCAATGATGACGTCTTTCCCCACGTGCTTTTCGACATCGGCCAACACGGATTTTTTGAGGTCAATTTTTTCGGGAACAGCCTCGACAACAAAATTCGTGTCGGTCAGAGCTTCGGCAAGATCGGTGTGGAATGTGACCGTACCGGACGACGTGGATTTGCCGCCGATCTGGTCGAGCACACTCTCACACAGCGTGAGAGCGCTCTTTGCATTTTCGAGGGCGACCTCACTGATGTCAAAAACTCGAACCTGCGAGCCAGCGCGAGCAAAGATTGCCGCGATTCCGGGACCCATCGTTCCAGAACCAACGATGGTGGTGATTGCGGGAAGAGACATGATTCACTCCTTTGTGTTGATGATCTCGAGATTTGTTAGGTGGTTGGCGCCATCGGGGCGTCGTACTTCGGGTCCCATGACCGGCCTTCACGAACAGCCAATTTGCGGTTGAAATAGTTCCAAAAATTGTTCTTGGCACGCTCGGGGTAAATGTCGACACGCTTGGTCAGAATCTCGTCGTGATCCGGAGCGGTGTGTTTCCATCCCGTGGACGCGATCGCGACCTGCATCTTGGCAGCCTTCTCAAGGAAAATCCCAGCAAGTGTGCATTCCTTGACTCCGGTGCCGACAAACGACGCACCGTGATTACGAAGGAGCACCGCGTCCGACGCACCCAATGACGCGGCGTGAGCTTCTCCGAGAGCGCGGGTGTCAATAAGATTCGATGTCAACGTGAAGTGTGGTACTCCGTGTTCCTCAAACCAGACGCCTTCGTTGCTATACGCACGCAACGCTTGACCTGTAGCCGAAAGGACGATGGCGTTGAAGGGATGTGAGTGTCCGACGACGTTGATGTCTGGTCGCGCAAGCATCATCTCGGTGTGAAGAGGCCATTCGAGATGTCGAAGTCCCGTGCCTTCGAGGACGTTCCCATCCCAATCAATCAAAATGAAATCCTCCGGCTGAACCTCTTCAAATCCGAGGTTGCCGCGCTTTAGCCATGCTCCGCGACCCTCTGGATCACGAAAGGAAAGATGCCCCATCGACATATCGCCGTGGTCCTCCATCTCAAGAATCCGATGTGCCCGAGCGAGGTCGTCAAGAATCTCGACAACGGCGGGTGACGGCGAAATCGGCTTGAGTCCGGTCATGTTGTGCCTTTCCTTGAAGTTGAGCGCTATTCCTGCGCCGCGACAACGTCGGCGACAGTCAATCCACCAACGCGGTTGAACGGTCGCGGCCCGCTCGACACCGCAACGCAAATGACAAACTCGTTTGCCTTGGGACCGTCCGGGATAGTCAACGTTATTGCGTCATAGTGCGAACGTACATACACCTCATCTTTGTAGGCGAGGGGAATATCAAGCTGCACACCGGGGCCACCCATCTTGCTGGCAGAGGAGATCCATGCTCTACCTCCACCGATCGCCTCGCGAAAAGCGTCACCAAACACCGTGGTGATGCACGAGACGACGTGTTCTTGAGCGCTGTTCGCACCAGCGATTCCGCCTTTGCCATAACCCTCGACGGGCTGTCCGCCCAGCAATTCGAGTGCGCGGCGACCGAGTTCTAGCCCGAGAATCGCGCTGTGTTCAGTTAATGATGATAGGTCGTCGTGGAAACTCTCCCCCGCAAAGGGATCAGTAATGACAGCGCCAACTGCCGCTTTGATCAGAGGTACCTCGAGTCGCTTGCCCCCGAGCTGACGGGTTTCGGTGACTACCGAATGGTAGGACTGGATTGCGTAATACTTGTCAACTTCTGAAATCATGGGACACTATCCTCTCGCCGTGGGATCGTAAATTGCCGTCTCGAGCATCTCGGTCGTGAACTGGTTGCCCTTTGCCATGCTGCGAGTCTCGGCGAAGTACGCCGAGCGGGACTGGCACCGATCGGTGATTCCACGTTCCTGCGCTTCCCAGGACACGAGGTCCGCGGCGAGGTCGCCGGTCGACGTGCTCGCGGCGACGGCGAGCGTGTAAGCGTTTCCCATTGCACACCCCGCCCCTTGCGCAAGAGCTGGGCACATTGCGTGTGCGCTGTCACCAACTAGGGCGACGACCCCGTTGGTCCAATTGTCCAGAACGTTGGTTTGGTAACCGTCGTAGCGACCGTGAATCCGTGCAGCCGGAGTCAGGATCGGCTCGAGGTGCGGGAAGTTCTCAACCCACACATCGAGGTTGATCGGAACGGCCGACCCTTCCTTGTCGTCGACGGGTGACATGAGTGCAATATAAAGTTCATCGTCGTTGCAGGGTACATAGAGGACCCGAAGCACGCGGGGCTCAAAGTTCCAGAAGTCGATGACGTTATCCCATTCGCCTGGACCGAGAAGTTCCTTGTTGCGAGGGACGATGAGGCGCGTAATGCCGTCACGCGACTTCGTGCGGGTCTGCTCGAATCCAATCGAGTCGCGCACCTTCGAGAGAACTCCATCAGCACCAATGACGAGATCAGCAGAACGGACCTCGCCAGATGCCAGAGTGACAGAACCACTCGGGTCGGCCGTGACTACTTCGGAGTCGACTTTCAACTCGACTCCGGCCTTTGCCGCTGCCTCTACCAAAACTTCGTGGAGCGCTTTCCGAGTCATGCTCCGCCACGGCAAGCCATCGAACGTTTCTTTGGAAACCGTCATGTTTTGGCTGCGAGTCTCGTAGAACGGGGGAACCATCGATCGCGGCTCGAGGGCGTCATATGCACCGATAGCCTTCAACACCTGAAGGCTATTGTTCCACAAGACGATGCCCGCACCGAGCGGTCGGAGTTCAGCCGATTTCTCGTGAATGGTGACGGTCCATCCCTTCTGCGCAAGCACGGTGGCAGCGGTGAGCCCGGCGAATCCTGCTCCAACCACTTCTGCGTGTCGAGTTTCTTTGCTCATTAGGTTGCTGCTCTCTGTTGGGTGTCGTCAATTGCGACGAACCGTTGGGCTCATTCTACTTCTAGTGTTTTTCATATGTCAATATAAACTTTGTACCATTTGCAAAATAGCCCCAATTTTGGACAACGCTGAGTGCCGTGACATCGGTCCCGGCCTGCCTTCTCTAGTGGCGGGTATGTCCGCCATCAACGACGATTGTCGAGCCTGTGACCCAGCGCGCTTCTTCCGACGCGAGGAAGGCAACCGTCGGTGCGATGTCTTCCGGCAGGCCGCGCCGCGGGATGGCCTGCATCGGCACAACATAGTCAAATCCGTGGCGGTGTTCGCCCGCCATGACGCCTTCACTTTCGGTAAGTCCGGGGGCAACAGCATTCACGGTGATACCGAACTTACCGATCTCGCCCGCGAGGGCACGGGTGAATCCGATGACTGCACCCTTCGACGCGACATAGTGTGCAAGGTTCGGAGTGCCCGCCACGAAAACGTTCGATGCGATGTTGATGATTCGCCCGTAGCCGGCTTCTTTCATGACATCGCCGACAGCACGACACATGAGGAAGAGTCCGTCGACGTTCACGGACATGACACGGCGCCACTCGGTGAAGTCAATGTTTTCCCAGGGAATGAACGGCACGACGGCCGCGTCGTTGACGAGAATGTCAATTCGCCCGTATTCCGCCATCACAGTTTTGACGAGGTTAGCGACGGACTTTTCGTCGCTCACGTCGGTCACGACCGCGAGCCCGCCCAGTTCTTTGGCCGCTGCCTTTGCCTTGGCCTCGTTAATATCAGCAATCACGACGATGACGTCATCCTGGGCGATGCGTTTCGCAATCGCCTTTCCGATTCCTTGGGCCGAACCCGTCACAATGGCGACCCGCTTGTCTGATGTGCTCATGGTCTAGTTCCTCTCGCGTTCATGAATAGAAGGGGTGTGGGGTGTTATTTGCCGCCATAGAATTCCGGCGCTTTTTTCCAATCGACAAATGGAACCATGTCGTGCGAGGGGAACAAATCAGCCCCCAAAGTCTTGGCAAGATACTTGAGTCGCCTAATCGACTCAACGGATGCAACAGGATCCAGATGGAAGCCCGCGATGACTTCCTTTTCGAGGCTTTCCAGGGTGTAGGCGGCGTCTCCAGCGAACAGCATCGGCTTCGAATTCTTCATCTCGACGAGCATCGAATAGTGTCCTGCGGTGTGCCCCGGCGTCTCGAACAGACGAATTCCCGGGAGGATGTGGTAATCGTCACCGGCGATGAGTTTGTAATTCGCCGTGGAGTCGAACGACTTGTCGGAGTACCCGAGTCGCTCAAAGGGTTCCGGCGCGCGCAAGTGAGCAACCTCGGCCTTGTGCACTACCGTCGTGGCTTTCGTCAAAATCTTGTTGCCGCCAACGTGGTCAAAGTGGAAGTGCGAGTTGATCATGAGGTCAACGTCGGTCGGTTTGAATCCCGCGATTTTCAGTTGCCCTTCGAGGGACTGTTCTTTAGTCTGCTCGGGAAGTTCGAACGGGAGAACTTTCTCGACGTGATCAAGATCAAACCCAGAGTCATACAACACGAGTGCGTCGGGGTGCTGGACGAGAACGCTGTATACCGGGAAACGGACGGGCGTACCGATGTCGAAGTGCCAGAGGACCTGCGAACGGTCGATGACGAGGCTTCCGTGATTGAGTAGAAATACCTTGGGGTCTGCCATTGTCGTACTCCTCCTTGAGTATGTCCTGCATGGGACTCTCGCTGCAACGAACTCAGCGAACTAATTATTACAAACAGCAAATTTCAATTCATTATCTAAAAATATGACGACGTTGTCAAGCAAAATTCAGCGCATAAGCGTGAAGGATTGTCGCCATTACGGCGTTGTGAACGACTTTGTGCCGGAGTACGGCACCCACACATAGCAATAAGACAAAATCGGGTTCCGATCGAAATCGCCATTGCACTTCATGTCCTTGAAACGGGCAACCCCGTCCTTCACATAATGGACCCGACAAATTGACTGGAAAATACTCGGATAACCCTTGTCGGTCAGCAACATGTCGCGGGGATTCTGGCATTCGGGTACACCGACAATCCCGTCCACCATCGCATCTCGGGCGGAATACTTTTCAATGAGGCTGAGCGCTTCTGCGTTCTCGGGATCGGGATCGGGTGCCGCGCACCCCGACAATGTGGACGCAAGTATGGCAATAACTCCGAAGGTCAAGGGTAGCCGTGCGAACATTGCACGACGCTAACACAGGTCTGCACCAGGACGTCAACTGACAAGGCCGCGATTCCAACTTTTTCGGACCGACCCGTCGTTGCGAGTTCTTCGTGTTCATTCGGTTTGGCGGCTTCTTCGCTGCGGGAAGTGTCTAGGCTGAATACATGTCAAAGGTCCTCTCGTCTCTCCCGATCGGCGAAAAGATCGGTATCGCGTTCTCTGGTGGACTCGACACGTCGGTCGCCGTCGCCTGGATGCGCGAAAAAGGGGCTGTCCCCTTCGCCTACACTGCAAACCTCGGCCAGTACGACGAGGACGACATCGACTCGATTCCCGACCGCGCGATGGCATATGGCGCTGAACTCGGACGGCTAATCGATTGCCGCCAGTCGCTCGCCGAAGAGGGGCTCGCCGCCATCGTCTGTGGAGCGTTTCACATTCGCACGGGTGGAAAAACCTACTTCAACACCACTCCACTTGGCCGGGTCGTCACAGGAACACTCTTGGTTCGCGCAATGCGCGACGACGGAGTCGAGATCTGGGGAGACGGAAGCACCTACAAGGGCAACGACATCGAACGTTTCTATCGCTATGGACTCCTCGCGAACCCCAACCTGCGCATCTACAAGCCGTGGCTAGACGCGGACTTCGTCGGCGAACTCGGTGGTCGGCACGAAATGTCGGAGTGGCTGACGACCCGTGACCTGCCCTATCGGGCATCGCAGGAAAAGGCGTATTCGACCGATGCGAACATGCTCGGTGCGACGCACGAGGCGAAGACACTCGAGCATCTGAACACCTCGTATGAAACCGTCGAACCGATTATGGGCGTCAAATTCTGGGACACGTCTGTGGTGATTGAACCCGAAGACGTCACCGTCACATTCCGCCAGGGCCGTCCCGTTGCCATCAATGGCAAGGACTTCTCGGGCGACGCCGTTGGCGTGATCATGGCGGCTAACGAGATCGGTGGTCGACACGGACTGGGAATGTCCGACCAGATCGAGAACCGCATCATCGAGGCCAAGAGCCGCGGAATTTACGAAGCACCTGGCATGGCGCTGTTGCACATCGCCTACGAACGCCTCCTGTCCGCCATCCACAACGAGGACACTCTGGCTTCCTACGCCGCGGAAGGTCGCCGCATGGGCCGGCTGTTGTACGAAGGTCGGTGGCTCGACCCGCAGACGCTCATGTTGCGCGAGTCGCTGACCAAGTGGGTTGCCTCGGCCGTCAATGGGTCGGTCACACTGCGCCTTCGCCGCGGGGACGATTACACGATTGTCAACACCGAGGGCGACGGCTTCAGTTATCACCCCGAGAAGCTCTCGATGGAACGCACCGACGACGAAGCGTTCGGCCCGACCGATCGAATCGGTCAACTCACGATGCGGAATCTCGACATCCAGGACACGCGGGCCAAACTCGACCTCTACCGCCAGCAGGGGCAGCTCGACGGTGGTCAGTTCGAACTGACCTAATTCAGTGGGGACCCCTTCGATAGGCTGAACGAATGGCAGCGAACGACTTTCTCAATGACAAGCGCTTCATTGTGTGGCTCGACCTCGAAATGACGGGTCTCACCATCAACACCACCGAAGCCGGCAAGCGCGATGACGAAATTGTCGAAATCGGTGTGATTGTGACCGACGGAAACCTCGTTCCCCAAGACAAGGGGCTGCAACTCGTCATCAAACCGACCGACGCCGCCATGGCGAACATGGGAAGTTTCGTTCGAAACATGCACGACAAGAGCGGACTGCTGCCCCTCATCAAAGACGGCGTCTCGGTAACCGAGGCGGAGAAACAAGTCCTCGACTACATCAAACGCCACGTCCCCGTTCGTCAAACCGCACAGATGGGCGGCAATACCATTCACATGGATCGACGTTTCTTGGCGAAATACATGCCGTCCGTCGAAGACTGGGTGCACTACCGAAACGTCGACACCTCGACGATTAAGGAAGTCCTGTTTCGATGGTTCCCCTACGTCGTCGAGGCAGCCCCCGAGAAAATTGGTAACCACCGAGCCTTAGCCGATGCGATCGAGTCGATTCGCGAGCTCGCGTTCTACCGCGAACTGCTGTTCACAATGGATTCAATCCCTGCGGACAAGCTCGAAGCAGCCAAGAAGACCGCCACCGATGCCTGGGCAGAATTACTGGCATAATGAAACGGTTGCGTTTCGACGCACATGGTGGCTATAGCTCAGTTGGCAGAGCGTCTGGTTGTGGTCCTGAAGGTCGCGGGTTCGAGCCCCGTTAGCCACCCACCTAAAATTCCGCCCGAAATCAGGAGCGAACAACGACCGTCGCCGTCGTGATCGGATTGTTGTGCGCGATGTGGTCGTTGACCTGCGCATCCCACGCCTCGTAAAAGTCGTTGAATTCGCCGCGGTCGCGACCGAACAATCGCCTCATACGGACAGTCTCGTCGCACTCGACCCACACCACCGTCGATGCAAGGGCGCGCGACCGTGGGGTACTGACGCCACAACCCTCGATTACCACCACGGCGGCGGGAGGAACGTCCACGATGTCGCCCGCGATGTCGCGTTCCCAATCCCACGCCCGGAAACGGCCGGGCAGGCCCAGTGCGAGAGGCGTCAACACGGTGTCGATCATCGCATCGCGCCCAGCTGCCAGGCCGCCCCACCCGTGACACGCATCGTCAAGGTGGACGAGAGTCGCGTCGAGAGCGTCGGCGATACGAACCGCACAATGCGTCTTGCCCACACCGCTTCTTCCGTCAATCAGGATGATGTGCGGTTCAGGCGATCGCACTGTTCCATACCCCAAGGTAAGCGACCACAACCATGGAAGCGATTCCGATGACGACCGAACCTGTCATCAAAATCCAATCGCGAATTCTTAGCGGACGATAAACACTCCAGGTTCGGTTTGATCGTGAAAAGCCCCGAATCTCGGCGACATCACTCATGCGCACGGCGCGGCGAATCGCGATGACCAACGTGGTCAAGGCGACGGCGAACGGTGTCTGGGCTCGCCCGTTCGCCCGTCGAGCCTGACGCGTCTCGTCAAGGTCAGATGAGATCACGGGGATAAGCCTCAACGCAATCAATGCCGCTAACGCGACTCGGTCCGGCAGGACTCGCTTCACCGCGAACGTTGCCAACACCTCGTGAGCAGATATCGCGCCGGCAACAAGAAGTGCGGGGATTGCAAGGGCGAGGATGCGGAGCATTGCGGCGCTAGACGTCGCGATTGATCCGTCGCTGATGTGCATGATTCCCCACTGGAAAAGCGTGACACCACGATGCGTTCCGTATAAGAGTGACGCAATCCCGGCCGTTCCGACCGCGGCAGCCAACACGACGACAGATGTTCGCGACGGCAGTGTGATGACATGCGAGGTCATTGCGGCGATGAACGCAACCAGCGGGAAACCCAAAAGAATCGGCATCCACGGGTCGACACTCCAGACGAGGATGAATGCCGGGACGGCACTCGCCACAATGAGCGCCACCGAATGCGTGTGCCGGGCGGTCACAGTGTTTCACCAAGGTGGATGACGCGGTGCGCAAGCGAACGAACAAGCAACTGGTCATGCGACGCGAGCACAATCGCACCACCCGCGTCAAGGTAATCCCGAAGTCGGTCGAGAAGGTCATGCCACGAATGCGCATCCTGACCGAATGACGGTTCGTCCAGAAAGAGAATTCGAGGCTCGCGCGACAGTGCAGCCGCGATCGCTAGTCGGCGCCGCTCTCCTCCACTCAGACTCTGCGGGTGTCGGCGATCCATGCCTCGCAGACCGACCGCGGCGCGCTCGTGCGCGGGCGCTTCGTCCCCGACCGTTCCGTTGCCGAACCCGTAGGACGGGTTCTGGAGGACCGACGACGCAAGTTTCACGAGAGCACCAGCGGGGATCCGATGCGGTTCTACATTTTGCCCAGCGTAGTCGACCGTTCCACTCTGTGGTGCGAGTAACCCGCCGAGTACGCGCAGCGCTGTGGTTTTCCCCGCTCCGTTGAGACCCGTGATTGCCACGGCCTCTCCCTCGCGCAGGGTCAACGCTGGCAACCGGAAGGATTTCGCGCCTTCCGCGCGCCGAACGACGAGCTTTCGCGTGGTCAGCACGGTCTGGGCACCGCGCTGACGCGCGCGGGGCTTGGTGGCCCGCGAATGACCCGGGACCCACACACCCAGCGCAACAAGTGCACCTCGCTGTGTAGCCAATACCTCGTCGAGAGGGCCGTCGAGGGCGATGCGGCCGTCCGCGACGACGATGATCCGATCAACCAGCTTGCGCCAGAGTTTGATGCGATGCTCAACGATGACGAGGGCTGACTCAGAGTCCATGACGACGCGGTGAATCGCGTCTCGCACCGTTTCCATCGAGATACCATCGAGGCTCGCGGTTGGTTCGTCCAACACCAGCAGGTCGGGACGCGATGCCATCGCCGTTGCGATAGCAACGCGCTGTTTCTCACCGCCCGATAAGTGTCCGGTCGATGACTCGATGGGGTTCGTTACCCCCGCGGACTCCAACGCCTCGCGTATGCGGCCTTCCACCTCAGCGGGATCCGACACGGCGGTCTCGGCGACAAAAGCCACTTCATCGCGGATCGTGGGGAAGAGAATCTGTTCGTCCGGTTCTTGACCGACGTACGCCACCGATTTTGCTCGGTTCGTCCGAGTTCCGTACTCCTGCACCGTGGAGGAATCAATCAGCCCGGCAATTGCGCGGACAAGAGTCGATTTTCCCCCGCCACTCGGCCCGGTGATTAACACTCTCTCGCCCGGGGCAATCTTCAGTGAAACATCGCGCAGCGTCTCGAAATCTGAACCGTTGAAGGCCAAGGCCCACGATTTGAATGACACGAGGCTATGGGCCATCTCACCGTCCGAACGTCGCGAGGATGCCGGTTTTAGTCAAGGCACGAACGAGCAGAAGAGAGAGTCCGGCTCCGAGAATCGCTCCAGACGCGGTCGCGGATGCGATGAATACCGCGGCGAAGTCAGGGCCTGTTCCAGGGTACCAATAAACGTATTCAAGGGTTCCCTGAACGATTCCGCCGAACGCGCCGGCTGTTGCCACGATGAAGAAATCGACTTCACTGCGACGCATGAGTCGGAAGCCCAGTTCCATCGCCATCCCCTGCGCGAACCCCAAGATCAAGACAGTGAAACCCCACTGATTCCCAATGATCGCGGACACGGACGCGGCAATCACCTCACCAAGAACGGCGGCCCCCGGTCGTCGCACGACCAAGGCCACCAGCAGTCCACCGACTAGCCACACGCCACCCAGGATCCCGACGAATCCTGGCGTGAAACCCGCGAGGGTCAGCGATAGCGGCGCATACGCCGCGTTCCACGCCACAAAAATTACGCCAGACGCGACGGCCAGAACCGCGGCGACGATGAGGTCAACGGTTCTCCAGGCCCTAAATGTATAACTCATATATGGTGCACTCCCTGTCATGTGCACGGGGTGGAACTGTCTTTCCAGTCCGGCATTACCCGGCTGGTGTGACGGTCGAAGCGGTTGCTTCCTCTCAGCCCTTTCGAGCTCCCGTGAATCGGTTCATCCTATCGCGCTGAATTAGAATAAAACCATGCTCGAATTTCTCTCTGACCCCGGGATGTGGGTTTCCCTTGCCACCTTGACTGTTTTGGAAATCGTCCTGGGAATCGACAACATCATCTTCATCGCCATTCTCGCGGCGAACCTTCCGCCGGAACTTCGCAAGCGCGCCCAGTTCGTCGGGTTGAGCATGGCGCTCGTCACTCGCGTGGCGATGCTGTTCCTCGCCTTCTGGATCATTCAATTAGACAACGACATCGTTCACATCGGCGACTTCGGTTTCTCGGGCCGCGACCTGATTTTGATTGCGGGTGGAATATTCTTGATTTACAAATCCACTACCGAAATCCACGAAAAACTCGAAGGAACCGAGGGTTCCGGAAACGCAACGACGAGCGGTTCGCGAGCGTTCGCAGCCATCATCGGCCAGATCCTCGTCCTTGATGTCATTTTCTCGATCGATGGAATCATCACCGCAGTCGGCATGACCGACAGTCTCGCCGTCATGATCATCGCCGTCGTCATCTCGTCTATCGTCATGCTTTTTGCGGCCGGAGTCGTCGGAGACTTTGTCGACAAGCACCCCACCGTCAAAATGCTCGCTCTCGCGTTCCTGGTCCTCATCGGTGCGGCTCTTGTCGCCGAAGGCTTTGGGACCGAAATCGAGAAGGCCTTCATCTACGGCCCGATGGCGTTTGCGGTGATTGTTGAAGCACTCAACATCACCTACAAGAATCGTGAATCAAAGCGCGTCCACCACGGAAATCCCCCGGTCAACCTGCGTAGTTCGATTGCGGCTAAGCCCGCATCGAAAAAGCCGGTGGCGAAGAAGCCCGTGGTCAAGAAACCCCGCACCTCACGCTAAGTCGGTCTAGGGTTTGCGAATCACCCGGCTGAGGCGCTTACCCCAGTGCATCGTCTTGATGATTGGGTACACCGCCATAAACGCCGCGGCGGGGACACGCAGTCGGCGATCGGGAATACCGTGGTGGTTGTAGGTACGGTCGAATCGCATGAGATACGACACCATGTCCGACGGGCTGTCGTCCATGCGACGAAGCGACATTCCCGCGACAACGTGCGGAGCATAAACGATTTTTAGTCCCGCCCGGTGAACGTGGACAGCGAGATCCAAGTCCTCGTGCATCAGGTCTTCTTCGTCTGCACAGGTTTCATCACGAACGGCGACCCACGCCGTGCGGGTCATTCCCATGTTCGAGCCAAACAAAAATTTGTAGTCCTTAACCAGTTTGAACATCGCCTTACGCATCGTGTCATCCGCGATTTGGCCGAAGCGACGGAACGGAAATTCGTAATAAATCACGGGGCCGGTGATTGCGTCGACGGTCGGGTCCGCGAAGGCTTTCGTTGTTTCCTCGACCCAGTTTGGCTCAACAATCGAGTCCGAGTCGATACGCCCGATGATGTCTCCCGTTGCCGCATCGAAACCCTTGTTTCGCGTCGGCGTAATTCCCTGCGAGTCCGCCTGTTCGATCAGGATGATGGGCGCATCTGGGTAAAGGGATTGAACCTCTCGCACAATCTCGACCGTCTTGTCCGTGGACTTGTTGTTGACGACGATGATCTCGTGGGCCGGCACGGTCTGGGCGATGCATGCCTCGAGACACGGAAGAATCGTTTCTTCCTCGTTGTAGGCGGGAATGACGATTGAAACGCTCTTCACGATGTCCTTTCAGGCACGGTCGTGGGGAAAGTCTATCGGTCAGCACGTCGTCACCGCGTGGCGATATAGGGGCGCGAGCGCAACATCGTTTCGGCTGCAAACAACAAATGTTTTAAATCTTGTGCGCGATTCAACAAATCTGCGCTAGTGTCAAATAAGTCATACATCACTCTCAGGCAGTTCTGGGACACAGGGATGGTGACCTTGGTGGGCGAAGTACGACCCATCAAACAGCAAGGAGCGCAGCATCATGGCCACAGGCGTCGTGAAATGGTTTAACAACGAAAAGGGTTATGGTTTCATCACCCCCGATGAGGGCGGTCCCGACCTCTTCGCACACTTCAGCTCGATCGAGACCGACGGTTTCAAGAGTCTCGCTGAGAACCAGAAGGTCGAATTTGAGGTAACACAGGGCGACAAGGGCCCTCAGGCGGCAAACATTCGCCCCCTCTAAGTCTCGACAAAAGCTACGGCGTTCCTCTCGCGAGGAACGCCGTAGTTCGTTTAAGTCTTACTTCGAGAGACGGGGAACGATATAGAGCGGAATCATCCACGCGAAGACCGCCATGAGGACACCGGCACCGAAGATCAACGCTTCATAACCGGGAACCTGGAACGCGAAGGACATCACGGGGAATGACCCGAGAAAGATTGCCCCGGTAATGATGTTCAACAGGATATTCATGATACTCCCAGTGTAATCGTCTTAAACCGAGGCTCGTTCGATGACGAGCTCGCGGACGCGAGCCGCGTCCGCTTTTCCGCCCATCGCTTTCATCACGGCACCGATGATCGCCCCCGCGGCTTCGACCTTGCCCGACGCGATTTTCTCGAGCACGTCAGGTTGGCTGGCGAGAGCGGCGTCGATTGCGGCGATGAGCGCGCCGTCATCGGACACAACCGTCAATCCGCGCTTCTCGATGATCTCGGCGACATTACCCTCGTTCGCGATGAGCCCCGCGAGGGCTTCGCGCGCAAGTTTGTCGTTGATTGTTCCCGCATCGACGGCCGATTGGAGCTCGGCAACCTCAATCGGTGTGACGAGCGACGACGGCTCGACATTCATCTCGTTCGCGGTACGGCTCAGTTCGCCCATCCACCACTTACGCGCGGACTGTGGTGTCGCCCCCCCCTCGACGGTTTCGCGGACCTCGACGAGAAGACCGGCGTTGACGATCGACTGGAAATCGACGTCACTAAAACCCCACTCGGCCTTGAGTCGGCGGCGCTGAGCGGCCGGGGGTTCGGGCAGTGCCGCGCGCAGTTCGTCGACGAGTTCTCGTGACGGACGAATCGGAAGCAGGTCGGGCTCGGGGAAGTAGCGGTAGTCGTCGGCGTCGCTCTTGGGACGACCGGGCGACGTCGTGCCGGTGTCCTCGTGCCAGTGGCGCGTCTCTTGGATGATCGCCGTTCCCTTGTCAAGCAAGGCAGCCTGCCGCTGAATTTCGTAGCGGATAGCACGTTCAATTGACCGGAGTGAGTTCACGTTCTTCGTTTCGGTCCGCGTACCTAGCTTTTCGTCGCCGCGGGGTCGTAACGACACATTG
>JBEENB010000023.1:0-13219 GCA_041192365.1 Actinomycetota bacterium
GGTTCCTACACGCGAAACGAGTTGGCCAATATAGGGCTTCGGCACCGTCACCCTTGTAGTTTAGGACGCAGGTCCATTCACTGCACGGTTTCATGACCGCCCCGCGCGTAGGCTGGTCGCATGAGCCCATGGGAACGACTGGGGGTCTTTGACCTCGAAACCACTGGTCTGGACGTCACGCAGAGCCGGATTGTGACCGCTTTCGTCGGAGTGCTCGATCCGAACGGTGGACTCATCGAATCGCGGGCGTGGATTGCCGACCCGGGAATCGAAATTCCCGAGGCTGCGGCGAACGTCCACGGATTTACGACGGAACGCGCCCGCGCCGAGGGACGCCCCGCCTCCGAAGTAGTGCCCGAGATCGTCGAACGTCTGCGTGAGTTATTCGCAGAAGGAACGCCCGTCGTCGCGTACAACGCGTCTTACGACTTCTCGCTTCTGCACCACGATGCGATTCGCAATGGCGTCACTCCACTTGACACCCCGAAACCCATCGTCGATCCGCTCCTTATTGACAAGCAGGTGGACACTTATCGAAAAGGCTCGCGCACACTACAAGCGGCGTGCGACCTGTACGGAGTCGACCTGGGTTCGGCGCACGACTCAGAGGCCGATTCGGTTGGCGCCGGTCGCGTGTTCAAGGCGTTGCAGGCGAAGTTCCCCTCGGCCCCCGAAATGCTACTTTCGCCCAGCGAACTTCATGACGCTCAAATCGGCTGGGCGAAAGCCCAGGCCGAGTCCTTTGCGAAATGGCTCGCCACCAAGGGCGAGACGTCGCGCCGAGTTGGCGACGGCATCTGGCCGGTATTCCGCAACGACGAAGAACTTCCGATGGTCTCCATTAACTATTGAGTCCAGATTGCCTGACTTGACGACGAAGAAGGGGCTTACTGTCCGAAACCTTCGTAACGCTTGTTGAACTTCTCGACGCGACCGGCCGAGTCCATGATGCGCTGCTTTCCCGTATAGAACGGGTGCGATGCCGACGAGATTTCCACGTCGATCACGGGGTATTCGGCACCGTCGAACGAAACCGTCTTTTCGGACGTCGCCGTCGAACGGGTGAGGAACATTTCGCCACTCGCAAGATCGCGAAACACGATCGGTGCGTAGGTGGGGTGAATTTCAGCCTTCATGATGTCCTTCTCAAGATGCGGGGGCGCGTATGCGTAACACTCAACTGTATCAGAAGACAAATGCTGCTACTAATCTCTGCGGGCACCGAAGATGCCGGCACGAGCGCAAGCGGGCGCAATGCCCGACTGCGTGACGCGATATCCTGATACCTCCATTGCAAAGGAGTTCGCGTGAGTCGATTCATCGTTGTGTGTGATGTCGATTCGACGCTCATCAACGATGAAGTGATTGACCTTCTGGCCGACGCGGCGGGGTCTGGTGACGAGGTCGCGGCTCTCACCACGCGAGCGATGCGTGGCGAGATCGACTTTGCTGAAGCGCTCGCGCAACGCGTTGCCACCTTGCGCGGTACCTCGGCGACGGTGCTGGATGACGTTCTCGGAGCCGTCACGGTCACCAATGGGGCTCGTCAATTGATTCACGCTGTTCACGAGGCGGGCGGCTACATCATCGCCGTATCCGGCGGGTTCTACGAGGTTCTCAACCCGATCGCGACACAATTAGGCCTTGACGCGTGGGCGGCGAACGGTCTCGAAGCAATCGACGGTGTGTTCACCGGACGAACCTACGGGCCGTTGATTGACGCCGCAGCGAAAGCAAACTTCCTCACGGCGTATGCAAAGAAGAAACGGATTCCCCTGTCCAGCACGATCGCGGTTGGTGACGGCGCGAACGACCTGGCCATGATGAAGATCGCTGGACTTTCCGTCGGTTTCTGCGCAAAACCGGACGTTCGACAAGCTGCGGACGTCAACATTGACGTGCGAGATTTGGCGTTAGTCGTGCCATACTTTGGTCGACGCGCCAGCTAACCGTCGCGTCAGTGACCCATCCCGAGTCCACCATCGACGGGGATGACGGCTCCTGAAATGTACGCGGCGTCATCCGAGGCGAGCCATGCGACGACAGACGCTACTTCGGACGGAGTGGCAAATCGACCGGCGGGGATTGTCTTTTTGTATTCGGCTTGCTGTTCCGCGGGTAACGAGGCCGTCATGTCGGTTTCGATGAAACCCGGGGCGACGACGTTCGCCGTGATGCCGCGGGCTGCGAGTTCGCGCGTTAACGAGCGAGCGAACCCGACGAGCGCGCTCTTGGATGACGCATAGTTGACTTGGCCGGCGCTTCCCAGAAGTCCGACAACCGACGAGATGAAGATGACGCGCCCGAACCGCTGCTTGATCATCGAGGTGATGCCGCGCTTTACCAGTCGGAACGAACCCGTGAGGTTGGTGTCGATGACCGACTCGAAGTCTTCGTCGGACATTCGCATCAGGAGGGTGTCCTTCGTAATTCCCGCGTTGGCAACGATGACCTCGATCGGACCGAGTTTCTCTTCGACCGTGGCGATTGCCGCTGTGAGTGAATCGCCGTCAGTGACGTCCGCGATGACGGTGAGGCTCCCCTGTGGGCCGTCGCCGGAGCGCGCGGTCACGGCGACGCGATGACCGAGTTCGAGGAACTTTTCGGCGATTGCGAAGCCAATCCCCCGGTTTCCACCGGTGATGAGTACAGTTCGTGGTGTCGACATGTTTACCAGCGTAGTGGTGGGCGTAGACTTGAGAAATGACTCCAGAGACACCATCTCTCACGTCGTTGCCCGTTTCCCCGAACGTGGAACGGCAATCGCGGTTGGGTCAGTATCTGATTGCGATGGGACTTCGACTCGTCTGTCTGTTTCTGTGCTTTATCACCCCCGGCTGGTGGATCCTGCTTCCCGTGACGGGAGTCGTCGTCTTGCCTCTTGTCGCGGTCGGACTCGCCAACGTGGTCAACTCCAATAAATCGAAATCCCTGCGCACGCGCGAATCCAACGTTCCGAGCTTGACGAGTTTCACTCCGTGAGCTTGTGGCGGCTTGCCGTCACCCCGCGGTGGTGGGGCATTCTGGGTTTCACGGTCGCGTTCGCCGTCGTCTGCGTCGGACTCGGGCAATGGCAGTTTGACCGCCGAGCCCAAGCGCAGGCCGCGATTGCCCTGCTCGACGCGAATTACGATCGGTACACGACAGACCTAACGACGATTGTCGACACGCCAGCGGAGTTCGACGTTTCCGAGAAATGGCGAAGCGTTCGCGTGACTGGCGTATACCTGTCTTCGGACATCATCTACGTTCGGACGCGATCCGGGCCCGGAGGAATCGGATTCGAGCAGTTAGCACCGCTACAAACTCCGAGTGGCGTGGTGTTTGTCGTCAACCGCGGGTGGATACCGGCCAACGGTGACAACTCGGCGCCCGCGGAAACTCCCGCCGTTCCATTTGGAGCCGTCGAGATCGGCGCACGCCTGATACCTGGCGAAAAGCAGATTGCCGGACGCGACGCTCCAGCCGGCCAAATTGCCACGATTAACCTCGAGACGATCGGCGACCGTGTCAACGCAGACGTTTACCAAGGTTGGTACGGCCGACTCGAGTACGAGTCCCCTGCTACAGAAGCGGGGGCACCGTGGGAGAAGCCCGTGCTCGACGAAGGACCTCACTTGTCTTACGCGCTGCAGTGGTACGTGTTCGCAATCATGGGTTTCTACGGCTACGGCTGGGCCCTGCGCAAAGAAGCCCGCGGGGATGTCGTTCCCGAACGAAAGATTCGCGCTCGTCGCAGCGATGAAGACATCGAAGACGCGGCGCTCGACGCTACGCGAGTTCGATGAGTTCCTGGTAGTCCTGACTCCACAGGTCTTCGAGACCGTCGGGCATGATTAGCACGCGCTCGGGGTTGAGTGCCTCTACGGCACCCGGGTCGTGGCTCACGAGAACCACGGCGCCCTTGTAGTGAGAGAGCGCGCCAAGAATTTCGTCACGCGACGCCGGGTCGAGGTTGTTCGTCGGCTCGTCAAGGATGAGAACGTTTGCACTCGAGACGACGAGTGTCGCGAGAGCGAGCCTCGTCTTTTCGCCGCCCGATAGAACGCCAGCGGGCTTCGTCGCGTCATCACCGCTAAACAGGAATGACCCGAGAACCTTACGCGCCTCCGTCTCGCCAAGGCTGGGCGACGCCGACATCATGTTTGCTAAGACGGACTGCTTGATGTCGAGGGTTTCGTGTTCTTGCGCGAAGTAGCCGACACGGAGCCCGTGACCGGCATCGACCGCACCGGTGTCGGGCGCGTCAACTCCCGCGAGGATTCGCAGCAACGTCGTTTTGCCCGCACCGTTCAATCCGATGACCACGACCTTGGAACCCTTGTCAATCGCAAGGTCGACCGCGGTGAAGATTTCGAGCGAACCGTACGACTTGGACAGGTTGTGCGCCATGATCGGTGTTCGACCGCACGGGGCTGGATCGGGGAACCGCAACTTCGCAACACGGTCTTGGGCGCGGACATCCTCGAGCCCAGACAGCATTTTTTCCGCGCGCGCCACCATCTGGTGGGCTGCCGCCGCCTTCGACGCTTTCGCACCGAATTTCGCGGCCTGCAAGTGCAGGGTCGTTGCCTTCTTTTCGACGTTCGCACGTTCCTTCTTGCGACGTTCCTCGTCCGCTTCGCGCTGTCGAAGGTACAGTTTCCAGCCCATGTTGTAGACGTCAAGTCGCTCGCGGTTTGCGTCGAGATAGAACACTCGATTCACGGTTTCGGTCACGAGGGTAACATCGTGCGAGATCACAATGACACCGCCCTTGTAGTTGGAGAGAAAAGTGCGCAACCAGACAACGGAATCGGCGTCGAGGTGGTTCGTCGGTTCGTCGAGAATCATCGTTTCTGCGTCGCTGAACAAGATGCGTGCCAATTCGATTCGTCGGCGCTGACCGCCCGACAGTGTGTCGAGTGGCTGACCGAGCACGTGGTCGGGCAGTCCGAGGTTGTTGGCAATCGAGGCGGCTTCCGCCTCGGCCGCATAGCCTCCGAGCGACGTGAACCGGTCGGTCAGGTTGCCGTACTTGGACATGGCCTGAGCGGCGATGTTCGGATCGTCAGCGCCCATGAGTTTCGTTGCGTCCTCCATTTGGACAAGGATCGAACCGAGGCCACGGGCGTCAAGAATTCTGGTACGCGCGAGTTGAGTCGGATCGCCGGTCCGCGGGTCTTGCGGAAGATAGCCGAGTTCACCCCTGATTGACACGTTTCCACCATTGGGAAGCACGTCCCCGGCGAGCACCTTCGTGAGTGTGGTCTTGCCGGCACCGTTGCGCCCAACGAGACCAATCTTGTCGCCCTTGTCGACACGAAAGCTGACCTCGGACATGAGGGTGCGAGCCCCGACTCGGATCTCGAGGTCTGTGACGTCAATCATTACAGGTTGAAACCGAGCGCACTCATCATTTCGCGCCCGTCATCCGTGATGCGGTCGACACCCCATGGTGGCATCCACACCCAGTTGATTCGGAAACGCTCGACAACGTTGTCGAGTGCGCTTTCCAGTTCCTTTTCGATTACGTCGGTGAGCGGGCACCCGGCACTCGTCAGTGTCATCGACACGATCAGTGCGTCGTTCTCGTCGTCCCAGTTCAGGTCGTAGATCAAACCGAGGTCGACGATATTGACGCCGAGTTCCGGGTCAATTACGTCTTTCAGGGCTTCGATAATGACATCGAAGCGGTCGGCGGCGAGTTCGCTCACGACGCCTCCACGAGAAAGCGGTCGTACCCCTCGTCTTCGAGTCGGTCAGCGAGTTCTGGGCCGCCCTCTTCGGCAATCTTGCCGTTGACGAACACGTGCACGAAGTCGGGACGGATGTAACGGAGGATTCGGGTGTAGTGCGTGATGAGAAGGACGCCCATACCGGAGTCAGATTTGACGCGGTTGACACCCTCGGACACGACCTTCAGAGCGTCGACGTCGAGCCCAGAGTCTGTCTCATCGAGCACCGCGAAAACGGGCTTGAGGAGTTCCATCTGGACGATCTCGTGGCGCTTCTTTTCACCACCCGAGAATCCTTCGTTGACGTTGCGGACCGCGAAGGACTCGTCCATCTTGAGGTCGGTCATCGCCTTTTTGACTTCTTTACCCCACGTGCGAAGACTGGGGGCTTCCCCGTCAATGGCTGTCTTGGCGGTTCGCAGGAAGTTGGACACAGAGACACCGGGGATCTCGACCGGATACTGCATCGCGAGGAACAGACCTGCGCGAGCGCGCTCATCGACACTCATCGCGAGGACGTCCTTACCGTCGAGCAGGATTTGACCCGAGTCAACGGTGTAGCGAGGGTGGCCGGCGATTGTGTAGGCGAGAGTCGACTTGCCCGAGCCGTTCGGGCCCATGATCGCGTGGGTTTCGCCGGAATTGATCGTCAGGGTCACACCCGTGAGGATTTCCTTGGTGCCGCCGTCGACGTCAATCGAAACGTGGAGGTCGATGATCTGCAGAGTAGCCATGATTACTTTCGCGTAGTTGTGTCAACGTAAACGTCCGAACCGTCGATTTCGACGGTGAAGACAGGAACCGGCTCGAACGCCGGAAAATTGCGGGGTGAACCGTCGGTGAGTCCGAACTTGGAGCCGTGTGCCCAGCATTCGATCGTGTCGTCCTCGACGAAACCCTCCGACAACGAGATGTCGCCGTGCGAACAGCGGTCACCGAGAGCGTGGATTTCGCCGGTCGATTCGCGAACGACGGCAATCGGGATGTCGTCGATGACGACCTTGATGGCGGAACCTGGTGCAAGCCCATCCAGCGTCGCGACGAGTTCGCGGGTCATGCGCTTTCCTCCACCGCGTCGAGTGCGAGGGTCAGGGCCGCGGTCAGTCGTTCTTCGACCTCGGGAATACCGATGTGTCCGACGATGTCTACGAGGAAGCCCAGCGCGACGAGTCGACGTGCCTCGGATTCGGTGATTCCACGGGTCTGCAGGTAGAACAGGTGTTCGTCGTCCAGTCGGCCGGTTGCACTCGCGTGACCGGCTCCGGCAATGTCACCGGTTTCGATCTCGAGGTTCGGAACGGAGTCAGCGCGGGCCCCGTCGGATAGAACCAAGTTTCGATTCGCTTCGTAGGAGTCCGTGCCGGTCGCATCCGGTCCGATGAGCACATCCCCCACCCACACGGTTCGCGTTCCCTTTCCGTGCAGGGCGCCCTTGTACAGAACGTTTGATTTCGTTTGCGGCGCCTTGTGGTGGACGAAGACCTGGTGCTCGATGTGACGACCGCGGTCGGCAAAGTACAGGCCGTACGACTCGATGCTCGAACCAGTCCCCGCCAGCGTGATGGCCGGATTCACACGCTGAACCGCTCCGCCCAGTGAAATGAGGACATGATCGACGTGAGCGTCCTTGTCGATTCGTACGAAGTGCGACGCGGCGTGAATGGCGCTGTTGTCCCATTCGTTGAGGTGAATGACCCGCGCGTTGGACCCGTCGTGCGCGATGATTTCGACGTTTTCAGCGAGGGCGACGGAACCGTGGTTCTCGATAATGACCGTGCGATGCGTGTTTGCCGCAAACTCGAGCACAAGGTGCCCTGCGCGAACGCCGTCGAGATCGCGATGGATAACGACCGGGTCACCTTCGCCGTCGACGAGGACGTGCAATGCGTCAATCGCCGTCGACCAGGCTCGAGCTGAGATCCGATCTTCGGGAAGACCGGCGTTGCCCGCGATCGTCGCCATGGAGACCCACTCGTGAGTGGCTCCGGTCACCATGACGTCGTAGTGACCACCATCCAGTTCGCCCTCAGCCAGAGCACTGAGCGCGTCAATCGGACTCAGACGCCACTCAAGCTGGCGGGCTGAGATCGCGGGGAAATCGTCGGGCTGCGCTGAGGCAAATCGCTCATTGCGCGTTTGAACGGGCGTATCCGACCATTCGGGCGCGCTAGAAGAATTAGTCGACGCTTCGGTCACTAACCGACCGAACCTTCCATGTTCATTTCGATAAGTTTGTTCAGCTCGAGGGCATATTCCATCGGCAGTTCGCGGGCGATGGGTTCGATGAACCCGCGCACGATCATCGCCATCGCCTCGTCTTCTGGCATACCCCGCGACTGCAGGTAGAACAGCTGTTCTTCGCTGACCCTCGAGACGGTCGCTTCGTGACCGAGGTGAACATCGTCCACGCGAATGTCGATTGCGGGGTATGTGTCGCTGCGCGAGATTGTGTCGACGAGAAGTGCGTCACACCGAACGGTGTTGGCCGAGTGATGGGCTCTTTCACCCATTCGGACCTCGCCGCGGTAACCCGCGCGACCGCCACCACGGGCGATCGACTTCGAGATGATCGATGACGTGGTGTTCGGTGCGAGGTGAATCATTTTGGCACCCGCGTCCTGGTGTTGCCCTGGGCCGGCGAACGCGACCGAGAGGGTTTCACCCTTGGCGTGCTCCCCCACGAGGAAAATCGACGGGTATTTCATCGTCACCTTGGAACCGATGTTTCCGTCAACCCACTCCATGGTGGCGCGTTCGTGAGCGATGGCGCGTTTGGTGACGAGGTTGTAGACGTTCGTTGACCAGTTCTGAATGGTCGTGTAACGGACGCGAGCGCCTTTCTTGACGACGATCTCGACGACGGCCGAGTGCAACGAGTCGGATTTGTAGATCGGAGCCGTGCAGCCCTCGATGTAGTGAATGTATGAATCTTCGTCGGCGATGATCAGCGTTCGTTCGAACTGGCCCATGTTTTCGGTGTTGATTCGGAAATAGGCCTGAAGCGGGATCTCTACGTGAACGCCCTTCGGGACGTAGACGAACGAACCGCCCGACCAGACGGCCGTGTTGAGGGCGGCGAACTTGTTGTCGCCACTCGGAATGATCGTGCCGAAATACTCTTTGAAGATTTCTGGGTGTTCGCGAAGCGCGGTGTCAGTGTCGAGAAACAAGACGCCCTGCTGTTCGAGGTCTTCACGAATCTGGTGGTAGACAACCTCGGATTCGTACTGAGCAGCAACACCGGCGACGAGGCGCTGACGCTCGGCCTCAGGGATTCCGAGTCGCTCATACGTCTTTCGAATGTCTTCGGGGAGGTCTTCCCACGACTGCGCTTGGCGCTCGGTGGACTTGACGAAATATTTAATGTTGTCGAAATCGATACCCGAAAGGTCGGCGCCCCAGTTTGGCATTGGCTTCGTGAAGAAAAGTTCGAGGGCCTTGAGGCGACGCTCAAGCATCCACTCCGGCTCGTTCTTCCGAGACGAGATGTCCTTGACCACATCGGCGTTGATGCCGCGACGAGCGCTGGCTCCCGCCGAATCTGAGTCATGCCATCCGAACTCGTACTGCCCGAGTCCATCCAGTTCGGGTCGGTCAACAATGATGTCGCCCATGGTTGATTTCCTTTCTCGTCTGGAACACGTTCATCGTGCCGACGAACCGCACGGCGTGCGGTACGAACATAGACTGGTGGTCGTTAGCTCGCTCTTTCATCTTACTCGTTAGGCTTCGATGCGCTTTGCATTTCCGACCTCGTTGAGGGACCGTTCCGTTCGAATTGTTGTGTGGTTGTCGCTTATCGCTCAATCGGGAATCGCCGTCACGGGTGCATTTGTGCGGCTGACCGCGTCCGGGCTCGGATGTCCGACCTGGCCGTTGTGCACCGACGATTCACTCGTGAACACACCAGAGATGGGAATTCACGGCGTGATCGAGTTTGGAAACCGGTTGCTCACCATCGCGCTTCTCGTTATTGCCGTGGCTGTTCTGGTTGTCTTCTGGCGGATGAGAAAAGAGCGACGCGACCTGTGGTGGATGGGTGTCGGGCTTCTCGTCGTCGTCCCTATTCAGGCCGTGATCGGCGGGATTAGCGTGTGGACACAGCTGAATCCTTATGTGGTGGGACTGCACTTCATCGTTTCGGTCGCCGCGACGGTCGTGGCGATGCTGGTTGTGCTTCGGGTCCGGGACGGGGACCGCGTTGCCGACGTGCGCTCGATTCCGACGCTGTCGTGGCTGGTCGGCGTTGTCACCGCCGGCGGAGTTGTACTTGGCGTGCTGACGACTGGTTCGGGGCCACACGCCGGCGACGCGAATGCCCCGCGCAACGGCCTTAGCTCGGAAGTTCTGCAGCATTTTCACGCCTGGTTCGCGTATGCGTCGGTCGCACTCGTCGTGCTCGCCATCATTCGCTCGTCACGTGGCGCTCGTCGGTCGTGGCTCGTGTTGGCTGCGGGATTCGCTTTTCAGATTCTGATCGGTCTGATTCAGGCGCGAACCGGTCTGCCTGTTGAACTTGTCGGCGTCCATGTCTTGGCGGCGATGGTGGTGACGTGCCTCGTGACGTCGGCGGTCTACCGGAGTGCGACGAGTGGGTCGATCGCGACGGCGATAAAGAGCGCCGTCAGATAGGTGTTGCTCGCGTGAAAAACACGCATTGCGTTCGAGTCGCGTCCGTCGAGTGAGCGGGAATACAGCAGGTGGGTTTCGACGAGGAACCAACCACCCGCGAGAAGCGCGACAACGGTATAGACGGTCCCCATCGGAGCGACGGGTATCAAGACGAGCGACGCGACGACCGTCGCCCACGCATACAAGGTCACTTGGAGTCCCACAGCGACCTTAGGGCGAAGAACGCTCAGCATCGGGACTGATGCTGCCGCATAGTCGTCGGCATAGCGGAGGCTCAGCGGCCAATAGTGCGCGGGCGTCCAGAGGAAGACGACGACGAACAGAATCCACGGTGTGAACGAAATCTCGCCCGTAACAGCCGCCCAGCCGATCAACACCGGAAAACACCCCGCGATTCCACCCCAGACGATGTTTTGTTCGGTCCGACGCTTGAGAAGCAGTGTGTAAACGAACACGTAGAACAAAATCGCTGCGAGGGACAGCGCGGCGGCCAGAAGGTTCGCGACGATCGCCAACACGACGAGAGAAGCGAGTCCAATAGTGACCGCGAATACGAGTGCCGCTCGGGGCGTGATCTCGCCCGTGACGATGGGACGACCCTTGGTGCGCGCCATCAGCATGTCAATGTCACGGTCGATATACATGTTGAAGGCATTGGCCGATCCCGCGCTCAGTGCTCCGCCGGCAAGCGTTCCGAGAATGAGCCACACATCAGGAATACCACGTGCCGCGAGCACCATCACGGGAGCGGTCGTGACAAGGAGCAGTTCGATCACACGGGGCTTCATGAGAGCGAGGTACGTACCGAAACGACGAGCAACCGGAGCGAAACCAGACGACCCCCGTGTGGGCGGAGGAAGGGTCGGAGAGGCCACGTCGCCATTCTATTCTCTGCTCGCGAGTGCCGTTTCGCGCTAGACTGACCGCACCAGCACCGCTCGCCTACATGTGTGCCATTGACGTCACCGAGGGTTGCGGCGAGGCGCGGAGCCCTCGTTTGAGATTGGAAAGTTGATGACCACACTGAGCTGGACCGAACTCGATGCGAAAGCGGTCGACACCGCGCGACTTCTTGCCGTGGATGCGGTGGAAAAGGTGGGAAACGGTCACCCGGGTACGGCGATGTCCCTGGCTCCGGTCGCCTATCTGCTCTATCAGAAGGTGATGCGTCACGATCCGACGGACACCCATTGGCTCGGTCGCGACCGCTTCGTCTTGTCAATTGGGCACTCGTCCCTGACCCAATACACTCAACTTTTACTCGGCGGTTTCGGGCTCGAACTCGACGACCTCAAGTCCTTCCGAACTTGGGGTTCCCGCACCCCGGGACACCCCGAATTCGGACACACCCCAGGGGTCGAGATTACGACCGGTCCGCTCGGCCAAGGTCTTGCGTCGGCTGTTGGAATGGCTTACGCACAGCGTTTCGAACGCGGGCTGTTTGACCCCTCTGCTGAACCCGGAACTTCCCCGTTTGACCACCACACCTACGTCATTTGCGGAGACGGTGACATGCAAGAAGGCATCACGGCCGAGGCGTCGTCACTCGCTGGTCACCAGCAACTCGGAAATCTGGTCGTGATCTATGACTCGAACCAGATCTCGATCGAAGACGACACGAACATTGCCTACACGGAGGATGTCGCGGCGCGCTATCGCGCCTACGGATGGGACGTTCGCGAGGTGTCGTGGCGCACCGCCACGGGCTATGTCGAAGACGTCCCCGCGTTGCACGCGGCCATCGAAGCGGCTAAGGCCGAGACTTCGAAACCGACTCTCATCATCCTCAGGACCATCATCGGCTGGCCGGCTCCGACAAAGCAAAACACGGGCAAGATTCACGGTTCCGCTCTCGGTGCGGACGAGGCCAAGGGGACGAAGCTCGCTCTCGGTTGGGATCCGGAGCAGTCATTCGTTGTTCCCGGCGACGTGTTGGCACACACTCGTGCGTTGAAGGACCGTGCCGCGGTTGACCGCGCCGAATGGCAGAAGTCCTTCGACGCGTGGGCATCGGCAAACACCGACCAGAAGAAGCTGTTAGGCCGGCTGCTGGCCGCTGAATTACCCGCCGACATCGATGCCGCACTGCCCGTCTTCGAGGCCGGGACGTCTCTCGCCACGCGCGCCGCGAGCGGTAAGGTCCTCAACGCCCTGGCGGCAGTCATGCCAGAACTCTGGGGCGGATCATCAGACCTCGCGGAATCGAACCTCACCACGATCGACGGAGCGAAGTCATTCGTCCCCGCCGAACACTCGACCGCCCACTGGAGCGGCGACGTCTATGGTCGAGTTCTGCACTTCGGGATTCGTGAACACGCGATGGGCGCAATCCTCAACGGAATCGCGCTCCATGGACCGACGCGGTCGTACGGTGGCACGTTCTTGATCTTTAGCGACTACATGCGCCCGGCCGTTCGCCTCGCTGCGCTCATGAAAACGCCCTCGATCTTCGTGTGGTCGCATGACTCGGTCGCGCTTGGTGAAGATGGCCCGACCCACCAACCAATCGAACAACTCGCTACGCTCCGAGCGATTCCAGGTCTCGATATTGTCCGTCCGGCTGACGCCAACGAAACCGCGTGGGCGTGGAAGGCAATCCTCGAGCGTCGAAACGGTCCGGCGGGAATCGCACTATCGCGTCAGAACCTGCCGGTCTTCTCTCGAGGAGTCGCGGCCAGTAACACCGAATTCGCGCCAGCTCATCACGCGGCACAGGGCGCATACACGCTCGTCGACTCGCCTACCGGAACGGTCGATGTCATCCTCATCGCCACCGGCTCGGAGGTGAGTGTTGCCGTCGACGCCCGCGAGGCCCTCGCAGCGAGGGGCATCGGTGCCCGCGTGGTTTCGGCTCCGTGTCTGGAGTGGTT
>JBEENB010000024.1:0-13119 GCA_041192365.1 Actinomycetota bacterium
CCATGATCGAGGTTGTACCGGGCGAAAAGACTGGCGGTGCGATTGCCGACCGACTCATTGAGATTGTCCATGCGTTTGGCTATGAGGCGGTGTACGAAAAAGAGAAAGCTGGTTTCGTCGAAAACCGCGTGCTGTACGCGATCCTTCGCGAGTGCCTCGCACTCGTCGACGAGGGGGTCATCTCACAACGCGACCTCGACGTGTGCGTGAAGTGGGGCATCGGCTACAAGTTGGCTGTCGTTGGGCCGATGCGTTTGCTGGATATGGCCGGACTCGACATTTACACAAGTGTTGCGAGTTACCTCAACCCCGATCTGTCCAACACTGCAGGGGTCCCATCCTTCATCTCTGATCTCGTCGAGAAGGGGAAGCTTGGGATGAAGTCCTCTGGGGGAATTTTCGAGTACGGTGACGGCGACGTCGCAAAGACACGTGGCGAAATCGTGAAGCAATTCATCGCGGTTCGCAAATCGATGCCGGCTCCACTCAGCGGCAGCATCATCTAGGGCACGACGTGGCCCCTTCGTCCGCTCGACATCGAGAGATTGTTCCCGTCGGAAACATTTCTCTTAACGTCGACTTTTCGGGCGGGGGGTCCACGTCGTTGGTGTTGTTGCACGGCGTAACCGCAAACCTCGCGGTGTGGGAGCCAATCGTCGCGATTCTGGAAAAAACGTTTCACGTCATGGCCGTGGATCAGCGAGGACATGGGCGAAGCGATAAGCCCGCGACCGGGTATTCCGCATCCGACTACAGTTCCGATGTTGCTCGGTTAATTGAAACTCGCGCGCCGGGGGGTCGGGCGGTCATCGTTGGCCACTCGCTCGGATCGCGCAACGCGATAGTCGCCGCGTCGACGTTTCCCCAGCTCGTATCTGGGTTCGTCGGCATCGACTTCACTCCGTTCATCGAAGACGACGTCTTTGATTCCCTTGAACAACGCGTGACGGGTGGGTCACGAAGCTTTGAATCTCTCGATGACGTCGAGGGTTACCTTGCCGGACGTTACCCCGCCATTCCACGCGACGCGATTGTGCGACGAGCCCGCAACGGTTTTGTTGAGAAAGACGGACTTTTTCGGCCGCTCGCGGATCCGTCGGCAATGACGCAAACCGTCCAGGGGTTGAGAGAAAACCTTGCCCCCGCCCTTTCCGACGTAGAGGTTCCGGGGTTGCTGGTTCGCGGTGGAGACAGTGTGCTCGTCACCGCGGCAGCGTTCGAGAGTACTAAGAATTTGCGCCCTGACCTGGAATTCGCTCTCGTGGAGGGCGCGGACCACTATGTTCCGGAAGAAAAGCCAGTTGAGATTGCTCGATTGGTCCATGATTTTGTCAACCGAACCACTTAACACCTAGCTGATTGGAAAACACCATGCCCAAGTACATCGCCGACCTCACCGTGTCATCTCCTGATATTCCGTCCCTTGGCCGTATACCCGATCGATTTAGCGCAGATGCGGGAAACGCAATTCCGACCATCTCCATCTCGGGGGTAGGTTCGGATGCAATTGAGCTCGCGTTCGTTCTCAACGATCCCGATGCGCCATTGCCGAACGGGTTCACGCACTGGACGCTTTTCAACATCCCAACGGACACGACCGAAATCTCGGCGGCGAATTTCCGTGATTTCACTCAGGGCTTGAACGGTATTGGCGAGCCCGTCTACACAGGTCCGCAGCCACCTCAGGGGCACGGTGTACATCACTATTATTTCTGGGTCTATGCGCTTGATGCGCACGTCGACGGGCCTCATTCGCGGGAGTCGTTCCTCGAAAAGTACGCCAGCAACATCCTCGAGCAAAATCGTTTTGTCGCGACATTCAGCACGCCTTAGAAAACAAGGATAAGTTTGAATCACGCGTCGTGCCCGACTGACGCGGGTATAGGTTTGGCTTCCAACTATTTTCTCGAGGGGTGAAACAATCGTGGCGAATCCGGCTAAAGCAACACGTGGCGTCGACAGCGCACGCCGTGTGTTGCAGATTTTGCTGCAATTTAGCGAGACGAAGCCCGAGACGACGATCGAAGAAATTGCCAAAATCCACGGGATTTCAATACCTAGCGCATACCGCTATCTTTCACTTCTGCGCGAGATGTATCTTGTCGAGGAGCGCAATCGGGGGAGTTATTCGTTGTCACCCCAAGTTCTGCGCCTCGCTGCTGCGTCGGAAGTATCGCTCGACCTCGCGAGCGTTTCGAGGCCAGTACTGGAACGCATAATGCATGAAACACATGAAACGGCGCTCGTTGTTAAACGCATTCGGGATGCGGCGGTCTGTGTAGCGGTCGCCCAGCCCGACAAGAGTCTTGCGATTTCGTTCCGACCCGGGCACATCATGCCACTTCATCGCGGGGCCGCTGCGAAGACCTTGTTGGCTAATCTTCCCGCCCGGAAACAGCAGCAGTATTTCGCCGCGCTCGAACCTCAGTTGCTTCCAGAGGAACTCTTTCGTTTGGAGTCCCAGCTCGGTGTCATTGGGCAGACAAACTTTGCGGAAAGTGAGTCGGAGGTCGATTCGGGCGTGTGGGCCGTCGCCGCTCCGGTCATTGTGAGTTCGCGCGTTGTTGGGGCTGTTTCGATTGTCGCTCCCGCATTCCGTATCCCCGAAGAAACTCGCGTGCGATTCCGGACCATTGTCAAGGATGCGTCGACAGAGATCGCCAATGGCATTCTTAACGAATCCCTCAGCCACCCCAACGTTTGAGCTCGCATCTCGCTAAACCGCGTTCGCTCAGCGCACGCGTCGACGTTGTTTGCGCCATTGAAACATAAGGCGATGTTCGCCGCACTCGCCAAAATTGATTTTCGAAAATCCTTGACTTGAACACCCATGTTCTTATATATTCAAAGTGGAATTGCAAAGTGTAATAATTTCTACGCAGTTCTGGTTAGTCATCACGTCACATGGAAGGGAAAAAGGAAGAATGAAACTTATTTCAGACAAGCCCCACGCCACCATCCGTTCGAGCATTGCACTGGGCATCGCAGCCGCAGTTATTGTTCTTGCCGGTTGTGCGGCAACGCCGACCGAGGAAGTCCCAACTGCGACGGGTTGCACCACTGAGCCCATCTCACAGTTCGCGGTCGTCACCCCGGAAACAGAAGCAGACCACGGTTGGAACCAGCAGGCGATTCTCGGAGCGGGCGAAGCTGCCACGGAACTGGGAATTGCGGCTGACATCAACAAGGGCGTCGGCTACGACAACGCCGAGGCGATCGTCCAGCAGACCTTCGACAAGGGAAACCAGTTCGTTATCGCTCACGCAAGTGGGTTCGCAACTGGTGGAGCTCGCGTTGCGGAGCTTTCGGGTTCACCCGTTCTCGTCGTTGACCTCGACCAGAACGTCCACTGCCAGGTAGCTGGTGTCTTCTTTGACTCACAAGAGGGCGGATACCTTGCCGGTATCGCAGCCGCCAACGCGACGAAGACGGGAACACTCGGAATTGTCGCTTCGGCTGAAGACGTCAACTGGTTCAACATGGCCGGTGGCTTCGCTCAGGGCGCTTACAGCGTCAACCCGGACCTCAAGATCGTCATCGCCTACATCGGTCCTGCCGAGTACGGTGACTCTGCTGGCGGCAAGCGCATTACCGAACAGGTAATCGCAGCCGGCGCCGACATCATCATCGGTATGGGTGACGGTGCTACCGTCGGTTACCTCCAGGCGATCGAAACCGCAAGTTCGGCTGTTCAGTACATTGCGACCATCGGCGACGTTGCCGAAATCGATGCGACTGGCGTTGAACTCACCTCGGTTCTGTGGAACTTCACACCCACCTACGTACAGGCGATCAAGGACATCGACGCCGGTATCTTCGGTGACGCGAACTACACGTTGAACGTAGCCAACGGAGGTCTCTCGCTTGCGAAGACCGCCAACCTCAGCGCCGAAGTTCAGGCTGCTGTGGACGCAGCGACGGCCGGAATCGCAGATGGTTCCATCACGGTGAAGACCTCGACCACTAAGGACGCGGTCCAGGCCATCATCGATGGCAAGTAGCGAACAGTAGTTCATTTACACACTCGTGGGGCGTGTTGCCGTTTCGACAACATGCCCCACGGGCATATCTTGGTAAACAATTTCATGAGCAACTGCTGAGGAGATCGACGTGAACGCGCGCAACGAAGTCGCAACACCTTCGGACACACCTGTCGTCTCAATGCGACACGTCGGAAAGGCGTTCCCCGGCGTCATCGCCAACGACGACATCTCGCTCGATATTCGCCCGGGTCGCGTGCACTGCCTCCTCGGCGAAAACGGGGCAGGTAAGTCAACGCTCATCAGCATCCTCGCGGGTATGCAGCAGCCCGATACAGGTTGGATCGAGATCGATGGCCAGAAGGTCAATATTTCGTCTCCTCGTTCGGCAATGGACTATGGAATCGGGGTTGTCTACCAACACTCGACACTCATCTCGACGATGACCGTTCTTGAAAACCTCATGCTTGGCGTCACGGGCAGTGCTTTCCTCAATCGAACCAGTGCGAGGACCCGACTAAAAGAGATTTCCGCGATGCTCGGAGTTGATATCGATCCCGAAGCGCAAGCCGCGGATCTCGCACTCGGCCAGCAACAACAGGTAGAAATCGCCAAAGCGATGTGGAAAGGTTCGAGGGTTCTCATCCTTGACGAGCCGACCTCCATGCTCGCACCTCAAGCTATCGCCGATCTCGAAGCGAGCGTTGAACGACTGACGAAAGACGGCATTGCTGTCATCTTCATCACCCACAAACTACGGGAGGCCTTTTCGATGGGTGATGAGGTGAGCGTGCTCCGGCGGGGACGACTCGTTGCAACCATTGACGACGAAACTCTTGCAGGTCAGAGCGAAGAAAAGTTCACCAGTGCAGTTCTGGCGGCAATGTTCGGAGACGATATTTCGACGATCGGTAATCGCGACGATGTTGAATTGCTTTCCGGAGCAAAGACTGCGACGAAAGTACGATCGAAATCTGTTCCAGTTGCCGAAAAGTTTATGCTTCATCTCGAGGACGTCTCTACTGCGTCTACGCCCACAGAATTCGGCGTGTCGGACATCACGCTCAAACTGCGTGCTGGAGAAGTTATCGGCATTGCGGGTATTGACGGTCACGGCCAAAGCGCCCTTGCCGAGGTCGTAGCGGGTCAAGTCAGGGCGACAAGCGGCACCGTCTTTTTAGACGGCGGCGACGTGACCAAACTTGGTGTCCGTGCTCGACAGGAACTCGGCCTACGGTACGTCACCGACGACCGCTTGCACGAGGGGATTGTCGGAGATTTGAGCGTTGCATTGAACCTCTTGCTCAAACAAATTGGAAAACTTCCGTACTGGAAGCGCGGTCAGATCAGCAAGCCCGACGTCGATGCCGAGGCGACCAGACTCGTCAATGACTTCGAGATTCGCACGCCCAGCATTCATGCTCGCGCGGGGGCGTTGTCGGGTGGAAACATCCAAAAACTGCTCCTCGCGCGCGAATTGTCGCATCAACCGACGGTGGTCGTCTTTAATAAACCGACCTACGGCCTCGACCTCAAGACCGTCAATCGCGTGCGAAAGATTGTCAAGGATTTCGCCGATCAGGGAGGTGCGGTGTTACTGATTTCAACCGATTTAGACGAACTCGTCGAGCTTTCTGACCGCATTGCAATCATTTCGCGCGGGCGACTTGTCGGCGAGGTCGAGAACAATTCACAAGATACGGCTCGAGAGGTCGGAGAATTCATGGTCGGCTCGGCGCACTCGGAAGGAAATCATGTCTAACCCAATGAGCGACGCGACGGGAATGATTCCTCTGCCGTCAGATGGACAATCGAAACTTTCGAAGGCCATGGAAACTCTCATTCGCACTATTCTTCCTGTCGTTCTCGCACTTCTCACGTCGGTCGTGGTTCTCATCGTTATCGGGAAAGACCCCTGGTTCTTTTACGGTGAAGTGTTCCGCTACGGGGTGATGGGGAATGGCTGGCAGCAAACGATTCGCCTAATGGCACCGCTGTTGCTCTATGCGGCAGGTCTCATCGTCGTTTTTCGCGGAAAGTTGTGGAATCTCGGCTATGACGCCCAGTACTTGCTCGGCTCTGTCGTCGTTGCCGGGTTTAGCCCCATGTTGATCGAGGTCATGCCTCTGTGGGCGGCTTTCACCGTGTCACTCATTTTGGGTACCGCTGCCGGTGCGGCATGGACACTTCTCCCTGCCGCGCTGAAGGCTCGATATGGAACCAACGAAATCATCACAACCCTCATGATGTCTTTCATCGGAATCGGAATCTCGAACATGCTTGTGCGCGGACCATTCCAAAACCCGGATATCCACGTTCCGCAAACCCGAGTATTGCCGATTGCCGATATGTTTCCGCAAATCCCTGGCACGCGCATCCACATCGGAATATTTATTTCAATCATCGTGGTGCTCATCATTCACCTGCTTCTCACCCGAACGTCGTTCGGTCTCAGGCTCGATGTTTTCGGTTCGAGCCCAAAGACAGCACTCCACGTCGGTATCAATTCACCGCAAATGATCATCGTTCTGTTTATCCTGAGCGGCGCTCTCATCGGGTTGGCCGCCTCGGTGGACATGCTGGGTTATCAGGGCAACCTCAGAGCAAACATTAACCCTGGGTATGGTGCGGCGGTGTTGCCGTTCGTGTTCCTTGGCCGACTGAACATTCTGACAACAATCCCGTTTGTCGCGTTCTATTGCATCCTCGATACGGGTGGTCGCCTCGCGTCGCTTGACAGCGGATTGGACACCCACTTCCTCATGATCGTCATTGCCCTCATCTTGGTGTTCATGTCCGTCATCGAATACTTCGGTGTGAAAAAGGATCTGGGGCAAAGTTATCTTCCGCCCGGCCTGCGCCGTGCAGTCACGGGGCTCTTTGAGAAAGGTGATCGCGCGTGATCGATATCTTCACCACCGCATTCATCGCAACGTTTATTGCGGGCGTCATTGCGAGCGCAATCCCACTCGTCCTCGGTTCGCTCGGTGAAACACTGGGTGAGCAATCAGGCGTCCTCAACCTCGGTATCGAAGGAATGATGCTATTCGGCGCGTATTTTGGCTTCGTGACGACTCTGGAGACAGGCTCCTATGCGCTCGGTTTGTTCTCGGGAACAGTTGCCGGAGTAGTGATGGCCGTGCTGATGGTGATACTCAACATTTGGCTCGGGCTCAACCAGATCGTGATTGGACTGGCGCTGACGATGCTAGGTGGGGGAATCACGAGCGTTCTGTACTTCTCAACTTATGGTCAGACGACTCCTCGCTTGGGCCAGACCGACTTGTTTCCCATTCCGGTGCTCTCGGAAATTCCGGTTGTGGGCTCCAGCATCTTTCAGCAGCCATTGGCCTTCTGGATCGCGTTGGTTCTTGCGATTATTGTTGCGGCGGTACTTAGTCAGACTAATTTCGGATTGCGCGTTCGAGCAGCGGGACAAAACCCCAACTCCCTCGATGCTGCTGGTGGCAACGTGGTCCGAACCCGCACCTACTCAGCGCTACTCGGCGGCGCGTTCTCGGGATTCGGCGGCGCGTATTTGGCGCTGATAACGGCGGGAACATTCACTCCGTTCATGACGTCGGGTATCGGATACATCGCCATCGTCGTCACGATGTTGTCGCGGGGCCGAATCTTGTGGGTGATCGCGTCGTCGTTTGTATACGGACTGAGCGTCTCGGTAGGGACCGTGCTTCAGTTGACGTCGTTTGACCTGCCAACCGATGTCATCAAGATGCTTCCCTTCGTCGCGGTAATGATCACACTCATCGTCTTTGCTCGCTCGTCGTACGTGCCGCCAGCACTCGGTGTGCCCTACACGCGCGGCGCGCGTTAACCAATCAAATAACTGGAGAACCCCATGCACCAACTCGATTTCACGCTCTCGGCTGGTCCGGTAATGGCAACGCCACGGACGCTCGCCGCTATGGGTGAACCCATCGTCTACCACTACGACCCTGAATTCCTTGAGCGTTTCCGCCGAGTCGAGAAAAAGGCTGCGCGGGTTTTCCAGACGAAGAATGATGTCTTCCTCATGCAGGGGGAAGCCATCCTTGCACTCGAGTCTGTGGCACGGTCCATGGTCACCGAGGGAATGCATGTCCTCAATCTTGCGCAGGGGGTTTTTGGCAAGGGGATGGGCTACTGGCTCACCGAGTTTGGCGCAATCCTTCACGAGATTGAGGTCCCCTACAACGAGGCGGTGAGCCCCGAATCCGTCGCGCTCTACCTCAAGGGACACCCTGAGGTTGAGATGATCGCCATGGTTCACTCTGAGACCCCGTCCGGCACCATCACGGATTGTGAAAAGATAGGCAAAATCGCTCGAAAGCACGGGGCGTTGACGTTGGTCGATGCCGTCTCGTCAATCGGCGGGCTCGAATTCAAGACCGACGCATGGAACATGGACGTCGTCGTCACCGGTGCCCAAAAATGTCTGGGCGGACCAGCCGGAATCGGAATGGTCGCAATTAGCAATCGTGCATGGACACACATTCTGGCCAACCCCAACGCTCCCCGTGATTCGTACCTGTCAATCATTGACTGGAAAACCAAATGGAGGGACGAGGGACGATTTCCCTTTACGCCCTCTGTCTCGGACATCTATGGTGTGGAATCGGTTCTTGACCAGCTGCTCGAGGAGGGTCTTGAGAAATCCATTCGACGTCACGCGCGATCAGCGGAGGTGACCCGCGTCGGTGCCGTTGCGATGGGGCTGAAACTCTGGCCAGCATCTGTGGGTATTTCAGCCAACTGTCTGACGACCATCGCGCTCCCTGATTCGGTCAATGATGTCGAGATGCGCACGCACATTCGGGAACAATACGGAGTCATGTTGTCGAGTGGGCAGGGGGCGGGAAACCTGTTGCGAATCGCGCACATGGGACCCAGCGCGAGCGGCATGTACCCCATCGTCGGGCTCGCCGCGGTTGGTCGAGGACTGATTGATAAGGGAATTCGCGGCATCGACCTCGGTGCCGGAATCGATGCTGCAATGGCGGTATTGGGACGCAATGGAGGCACATCATGACGAACGAATCAGAGTTCCGCCGCGGGGGAGTGATCCTTGCTGTAGAAAACGTCTCGCGATCCACTGCGTTCTACTCCGAGCATTTGGGGTTCAGCGTCGAGCAGACCTTCGAAGCGCCAGACTATGCAATTCTGCACCTCAACCAGATGCGTCTCTCGTTCGCGGAGAAAGGCACAGAGGCGGACGACATCCCCGGCCACTTCCATTACCCGCCGTCCGACGTGACAAATCAGCCGACCATGCTCGTAGTGGAGGTCGCCAATTGCGACGCGGTGCGTGCTGCACTTCACGCCGCGGGCGTCACCATCGCCTCGGAGGTCTTTCGTCCGCCATGGGGTGGAGGTCGCTTTTTTATCGTCGACCCCGACGGCTACCTCATCGAAATTGAGGAGATGGCATGAAAGCTGTTCAACTGATGGGACCGGAAGACGTTCGCGTCAACGAGGTTCCGGACCCGACGATTCAGCTACCGACTGATGCCATTGTCAAGGTCTCGCACACGGCGATTTGTGGAGCAGACCTTCTGCCGTATCACGGGTACACGCCCGGATTCGAATTCGGAACGATTCTCGGACACGAATTTGTGGGAACGGTCACTGAAGTCGGCGACGCGGTCACTGGGATCTCAATCGGACAGCGGGTTGTCAATACCAGCATGACCTCGGACGGGACCTGTGGGCACTGCCGTGCCAACCGCGTCACCCAGTGTGATGACCGAGCGTTGTTCGGGTACTCGGGCGTTTACCCGAAACTTGACGGCGGCCAAGCCGAATTTGTTCGAATCCCCAATGCGAGTCGAACACTGTGGGGTGTACCCGACGATGTTCGCACAGAAGACGCAATTTTTGTCGCGGATATCCTGCCGACCGGCTTTGCGGCGGTTCAGCGCGGCAACGTCTCGAACGGGGATCTGGTTGTCGTTCTCGGTTGCGGACCTGTTGGACTGATGGCGATTATTGCCGCGGTCGGTGTCGCCCGAAAGGTCATCGCCGTTGATGGGATTTCCGACCGCCGGAAACTTGCCGAAAGCCTCGGGGCGACTGCAGTCGAACCAGGTGAGGCGACGGTGAAACTCGTCAATCAACTGGCCCACGGGGTCGGCGCGGATGTCGTCATCGAGGCGTCCGGCTCAGTTCCCGCGATGCAGTCGGCGTTCGGGCTTGCGCGCCCGCAGGGTGTGGTCTCGGTCGTCGGAGCTCACTTCGAACCCGATTTCCCGCTCAATAACGGGGTGATGTTCGAGAAGGAACTGACGCTAATCTTTTCCGTCGGTAACCCGACGAAAGATCGCGAGCGCATGTTCGCCGCAATCCAGTCGGGAAAGTTCTCGCCGTCAAAAGTATTGACTCATCTGGTTCCGTTGGATGACGCAGCCATGGCCTACGCGGCGTTCGACAAGAAAGAGATGACGAAGGTCGTTCTTGTCACTGGCTCGTAATTCGGACGTTGGGCGATTGCGGACAGTGGCGGCCGCATGATTTTAATATAGGTGAACGACCGCGGAAGTCATCGATGTCGTCGAGGTGGCGTCGGTAATGTTGGTTCAATTAGTCGAATATCGGCTATGTCGCTCAACCCACTTGCCACCCTCCATCGACGATGAGATGCTGCCCAGTGACGTAAGCACTGGCATCGGACGAGAAGTAGCGATAGGCGCGAGCAACATCCTCGACGGATCCGAGTTCACCTAACGGTATTCGTTCGATAAACGCACTGCGTTCGTGCGTTGGTGACGTTCCGTTGTCCGAAGCGCGGGTTTCAAATAGCGCTGCCATCATTGTTGATTCGATTTGGCCGGGGCACACCGCATTAACCCTGATTCCGTGAGGCGCTAGGTCGGCGGCCATGCTCTGCGAAAGCCCGATGAGGCCGAACTTACTCGCCGAGTAGGCGGCGTTCCCGGCGCCGCCACGCACGCCAAAAAGCGAGGATGAAAACACTATGGTGCCACGTCGGTCTGCACGCACCATTTCGGCTGCAAACGCGCGAGCCGTGATGAAGGCCCCTGTGAGATTCACGCGCATCACGGTGTCCCATGTTGTCGAGTCCATTTCGAGGACGGGCTTGAGTGCGAGGATGCCCGCATTGACAACGATGGCATCGCAGACGCCAAATTCCGCGGTGATTCGTGCAGCTGCACTCTCCACGGAAGTCGCGTCGGCCACGTCCATCACGAAAGGGGTGGTGTCGACCCCAAATTCATCGTGAAGTTCCCGCGCAAATGTGGAACACGTCGAGTCATCGATATCGGAGACCACAATTCGGCTCCCCGCGCGGGCGAATTCTTGGCAGATCGCTCGACCGATTAGTCCCGTTGCGCCCGTCACGAGCGCGGTGCGCCCGGTCAACATATATTCATCACTGCGTGGCTTTGTCATCGGTGGCCCCCTGGAGGATGCGCGATCGCGTTGGCGATCACTTGATCGTGACCGGGAATAAGTCGGTGACCGTCACGGCGCCCCAGCTCGAGAAGTTTTGACAGAGAGTCGGCAGCATTTCGCTCGTCCTCGGGGGTGTTGCCGGCGCACGAACCGCACGGAACGTTGTCGAGAAAATTTTGGGCGAGATCAGTGGCATCGCAACCAAAAATCCACGTCCCGGTTTCGCGAAGGCTCACGGAAAACGACTGGTGACCCGGGGTGTGTCCTGGAGTTGACACCGCAACCACACCCGGCGCAATTTCGGTGTCGCCGTCGAGAATTCGCCATTCGGTAGCGGGATGAGCCCAGTCCTCATCAAAGAATCCTTCGGAAATGCCGACGCGGCCAGATCGGACAAAGTCTAGTTCGGCGCGTTGAATCGCGATGGGAACGCCGGCGTCGCTCAGTGTGGGGATTCCACCCGAGTGGTCAACGTGCATATGGCTTATCGCCGCGAGTGCGATGTCGTCGGGCTTCAGGGCAACTGTGGAGAGGGCCGCCGCGAGAGGGTTTCCGTCGAGCCCCCAATTCCATCCCGACTCATCCAGCGGGGTTGGTCGAAGATGCCACGGCGTATCGATGTTAGGAGCACCGACCCCACCGGCGACGTACGCATCGCGATTTGGGTTGGAAAGGTGGGCGTTGCGGGACATACCCGTGTCAAGCAACACCCACCCTTCCGTCGTCTCAATGAGGTATCCGAGCAGCGGTTCCCAATACAGGTGATGTGGTCCACCGGCGAGTGACAAGTTTTTTGACACACGCTCGGCCCCGTATTGGAGGATTAACAGCCGCTCGGCGTGAGACACCGTTTTTACCTCTAGGACTTCACTCGGCTATTTGCAGTGAAAATGAGGTACACCGCACCGGTTACGATCAGACCAGGAATCCACGAAATGTCCGCGCCTTCGAACCACGCGGTCGCAAATCCTTGATATGCCGCGTTGTAGACAAACGGCAGTGACGCGACGATACCAATCGCATAGGCCAGCAATGCTTTGAGGTTAAGGCCAGCGAATGTCCACGATTCCTTGTCCGCAAAGTAGCGTCCCTTGGGCTTGAAGAATGCATCAACGTCGTAGTTTCCCTTGCGGATCCAGTAGTAGTCGACGAGGTTAATGATTCCCCATGGCACAAAGCCGAGAAGCAGGAATGACAGGAAGGTGCCCACCAGCGCGTTGAAGTCAGCAGTTGCCGCAATGGCAATTGCAAGACCCAGTGCGAAGGTCGGAATGAGCATTCCTACGCGAAGCGCGATCGATGCTTTTGGCGCTTTGAATGTCGAAATTGCGGTGATGAGGTTGAGCATTCCACCGTAGAGATTCATCGCGTTGTTACCCGCGATGGCAATCGCGGTGACGAGCATCAGCGTGACGACAATCCAACCTTCTCCGAACATCTCTTTGATTGCTCCTGCCGTGTCACCTGGTGTGAACTGCACAGCGAGCATGACACCGAGAAGCTGGGTCCACAGCGTGCCGAGGAACGAGCCACCGAAGGTCCACCAGAATGCGTCGGAGGCCTTTGTGTCATACGGGAGGTAGCGCGAATAGTCCGACACATACGGAGCGTAGGTGAGGAGGAACGTCGCGATGATTCCGAATGCGGTGAGGAACGGTCCGAGCGCGAATCCTGACATGGACAGATCGAAACCGCCATGAGTAAGAGAAGCCACGGTGACCACAATGAC
>JBEENB010000025.1:0-12829 GCA_041192365.1 Actinomycetota bacterium
GACGCGAGGACAACAGGAGTTCGGTCATGAAGCCACGCAATCGGTTCGGGGGCCGCCATTGTCAAAATGGTCGCGGTGAGCACCCACTCGCTCTCCGGGTCCGCTCGCCACCATGAATACAGGGCGGCGAACGCGAGTTCGCCTGCCGGCGAGGTCACCGCGTGTGGAGCCTTGACCTTTCCCTCGGTCAACCACTCGAAATAGGCATCGGCGGGAAGAATTGCGCGTTGATGTCCGACCGAGCCGCGAAAGGTGGGTTTCTCGGTCACGGTTTCGCTGCGGGCATTGAAGGTCGGATATTTGAGGGTGAGACTGTCGGCGAACGGCGGCACGAGTGACCACCGGGCAGTTGTGATCAAGCGCGCGCGACCGTCTCGCTTCTCGACCACGATTGGCACGGACGTCGTCGGAGCGATGTTCCACAACGGGCGCAGTTCGACGTCGGCGATTTCGTCGGCATGAAAATAGCGACCGAGTTCTTCTCCGCTCAGCGTCGAGGCATACCGGCCACACATCTAAATCTCGCTGTCGACCGCTCCGCGCTGGGCGACGAGCGAGCCCCACCACGTTCCGACGGCGACGTGGGCTGGGTGTGACTGGTAGGTCGCGAGCGCCTCACGCGATTCGTGGATAGAAATCAGGGCGACGTCAAAATTCGATTCGACGTCACGGACATCTGGAGTCAGGGCGACACTGATGAGACCCGGTACGACGCCCACGAGAGCACCCAGATCTTCTCGAAAACGGTCGATCGCGGCGTCGCGTTCCGTATCGGTGAGTTCGACGAGTTTCCACATCACAGCGTGCTGAATCACAACAGTTCCATTTCTACAGCAGTCCGAAATTCCTTCGCATCCACACGCCACGTCGCGTGCCGACGACCGTTGACAATCACGATAGGGATATCGTCCTTCATGGTCTCGAACATCTCGGCGTCATCCAAAATGTTGTGCTCGACGAATTCCGTTTCCGGAAAGTCGTCAAGCACGGAACGTAAGACCGCTCGAGCATCGTCACACAGATGGCAACCGGGCTTCCCCATCATTTCGACAGTGACGCGGGCCATCGGAATCGCGGACGGCTACTTCTTGTTGCGACGCTGGTGGCGAGTCTTGCGAAGCAACTTGCGGTGCTTCTTCTTCGCCATACGCTTGCGGCGCTTCTTAATAACGGAACCCATTGGACACCTCTACCTGGTCCGACCGATTGGTCGGCAATTGGACAATAACATCGAGTCTAGCGCGACTTGCGTGATTGAACGTTCGCGAGCACTGCGAAAGGCAAAATGGCGGGCTGTGGCGAAATAAACAGGGTATCCCTCGCGGGATACCCTGTCTCTCCACCACAGAAAAGCGAATTGCGCAAACTTACGGAGTTGTCATCGGCGCGGGGGTTGTTGTCGAGCCCTTGCAGTCAGCCATGTCGTGTCCGCCCTCGGGTCCGAAGTGGCCCGGGCCAGACAGTTGTCCGGCGGCGAAGGCGCCTCCGCCCCGAGGACCGTCAACGACGTGTCCGAGCGCGGCACCCGCCGCGAAGGTTGCTCCGAGCGCAAGAACGCCGCCGGCGATCCAGCCTGCGGTGACCAGCTTCTTTCGGTTGAGCGTGACCGTCTGTTCAACGGTGTCGTCTTTCTTAGCCATGTGAGACATCCTTTCGGTTCATGTGTTTCACATGACGACTGTCTCTCGCGGGTCTTGACGTTCCCTGTGTGCTTCCTGTACGTATTCTGAGAATCTAACGGCCGAGTTCGCGGGCCATTTCCTCAGCGCGTGCGAGCGCGGCTTCGGCCGCAGCGCGATAAATCTCGGCAAGACGCGCATCGTCGAGCACCGCAATCGCGCGCTCGGTCGTACCATTCGGGCTGGTCACGCGCCGACGTAATTCGGCTGGTCCGACATCCGAAACCTCCAGAAGTGCAGTTGCGCCGGTGAACGTCTTCTCTACGAGGCGGCGGGCATCCTCGTCACTGAATCCAAGCGCGCGGGCTGCGGCCGTCCACTGTTCCATCGCCTGGAAGACATAGGCGGGACCGGATCCCGAGATGGTGCTCAGAGCATTTATTCGGTCTTCGGGAAGTTCGAGAACCCACCCGACAAGTTCGAACACGGCACGGGCGCGAGCCATGTGGTCGGCGGTGGCGCGAGACCCCGCGGATATTCCCGTCACCCCTCTGCCGACGAGTGCGGGGGTGTTGGGCATCGTGCGAACGATGGGGTTCGACACGACGGATTCCATCGTCGCAGTGGTGATTCCCCCCGCGACAGACACGATGAGAGCGTCGGGGTCGAGAGCATCGGCGATGTCCTCAAGCAGGGACACGACCGCGGCCGGCTTCACCCCGACAATCACGAGCGATGCACCCTCGACCGCCCAGCGGTTCGCACCCGGGTCGGATTCGACAGACCGCGACTCGACACCCGATCGGTTGGTCGTCGATGTTCGAGTTGTTGCGCGCACGGTCGCGGCTGGATCGGCGGCGCGCAAGCCGTCAAGGATCGCCCCACCCATCGACCCTGTTCCGAGGAATGCAAAGGTTTCCAACATGGTGCCAGCGTATTATGACAACTGGCGCATCAGGCGCCTTCTGAAAGGACACACCGTGACCAGCGTTCTCCCTCTCATCACCGAATCCTTCGTCCTCGTTCACCTCACGGGAATGGCCATTCTTGTCGGGGCGTTCATTCTCCACATGCGATCGAAGGACAACTTTCCCTTTCGCATCATGGTGTGGGGTGCCTCAATCCAGTTGGTCACCGGCACAATCCTCGTTGGACTCGCGTACATGGGTGACGACGCCCCGGACAACCTCAAAATCACGGTCAAGTTTCTGCTCGCTGCCGGGGCGTTAATCGCCGCGGTGCTCGGAGAAAAGCGCCAGTCAACCGGCAAAAAGAAACTTCAGCCGTTCTTCCACACGGCGGGTGGCTTAGCGGTCATCAGTCTCGTCATCGCCGTTCTGTGCAACGCCGAACTGTACGTCTAGTCGCGCAGGCGGCCGAAGAACTCGGTCAACAGCGCAGAACACTCGTCGGCACGAACACCGCCGACGACCTCTCCGACTCTCGCGGGGAGGGTGCGAGTGCGCAGCAGATCGGTGACACTGCCCCCCGCTCCCGCTTTGTCGTCCCACGCGCCGAAGACGACTTTGCTGATTCGAGAGTTGAGGATCGCGCCGGCGCACATGACGCAGGGTTCGAGAGTGACGACCAGAGTGTGGTCGCTGAGGTTCCACCCGCCCGTCGCCGCCGCCGCATCGCGCAACGCGACAACCTCGGCGTGTGCGGTCGGATCCCCCGTCAATTCGCGTTCGTTTCGACCGCGACCGACAATCGCGCCATCCGGAGAAAGCACGACGGCTCCGACCGGAACGTCATTCGACTCCAACGCAACCCGCGCGAGTCGAAGCGCCTCGTCCATCGCGCCGAAAGCCTCGGTCATCTGCCCCTCCATTCGATAGATTGAAGCCTATGCGAGTCATAGTTGCCGATCACCCCCTCATCACTCACAAGCTCACGATGCTGCGTGACAAGACCACGCCGTCGTCGACATTTCGCACGCTCACCGACGAACTCATGACGCTTCTGGCCTACGAGGCGACGCGTGACGTCCGCGTTATCCCCCACCGCATTGAGACGCCGGTCGCACCGGCCGAGGGCGTGGTTCTCGCCGAGCCGCACCCGCTTATCGTGCCGATTCTTCGGGCGGGACTCGGGATGCTCGATGGCTTGCTGCGATTGATGCCGAGCGCGGAAACAGGCTTTCTCGGCATGGTTCGTGACGAGACGACCCTCCAGCCCAGCGTCTATGCCGAGCGCCTCCCCGCGAACCTCACCGGTCGCCAGTGCTACGTGCTCGACCCCATGCTCGCAACTGGCGGATCGCTGATTGCCGCGATTGAATTCATGTTCGAGCGAGGCGCGACCGATGTCACCGCCGTCTGCCTGCTCGGGTCACCCGAGGGGGTTGCCGCTGTCGAGAAAGCCGTTGCCGACCGTGACGTCACTCTCGTCCTCGGCGCACTAGACGAAAAACTCAACGAGCACGGGTATATCGTGCCCGGACTCGGTGATGCGGGCGACCGTCTCTACGGCGTCGCGGGCTAAACGGTAAAATATCGGGATGCCTGACAACGCCCAGAATCCCGCGCAAATACGCGGTTTTGCGGTGTACGTCGGTGTCGACGAAGCAAGTGCCCTCGCCGCCGGAACCTCGATTTCGGAAATAGTTGACGCAGTTCGTAACGTCGTCACATCTGCGGTTCCTGGCACAGAATCGCACGCCGCGGTTGCCTATGCGCCGGAAAGTCAGCGAGGAAAGAACCTCGATATTGTTCGCTTAGCGTTGCGGGAACCGCGCGCCGTCGCCGAACTACTTCCGCCGAAACCCGCCACCGTGTCGTCGGGCGTCACAATCGATTTGTCTCGGAAACGCGTCGTCATCAACGGTGACGTAGCGCCGTTGACCTACAAAGAGTTTGAACTGCTGCAGTACCTCGTCCTGCGTGAAGCCGTGACGGTCGATCGCTCTGGCATGATCGACACGCTGTGGGCCGCGAGCGACGTCGATCGGCCCAACAGCCGAACGATCGATGTTCACGTCAGGCGGCTCCGTTCCAAACTTGAGCCGTTCGAGGACATTGTTCGGACGGTCCGAGGTGTCGGCTATCGATTCGACCGCCACGCGGATGTCACCATCGACTTTGGAACGGGCCGCTCGCCCGACATTTATTAGGCGACACGATGAGCACTTCTCTGGTCTGGCTGCGCGACGACTTACGTCTTGCCGATAACGCCGCGCTCGACGCCGCGGCGCGCTCCGGCGACCGGACCGCCGTGCTTTATGTGCTTGACGACGAATCCCCCGAGGTTAGACCCCTCGGAGCGGCGTCGCGCTGGTGGCTCCACCATTCACTTCGGCAGCTCCAGCAGGACCTCGAGGCACGCGGCGGTTCGCTCATTCTGCGACGGGGTCCCACCCGAGACGTTCTTCCCGCAGTCGTCACCGAGGTCGGTGCAACGAGCGTTCACTGGAACCGACGCTACGGGTCGGCCCGCGCGATCGACACCGAACTAAAGGTCTCGCTTCCCGATGCGCGCAGTTACACCGGCTCGTTGTTACACGATCCGTGGTCGGTCACGACCGGCGCCGGAACGCCGTTCAAGGTGTTCACTCCGTTCTGGAAGTCGATTCTGGCCAGACCAGCACCTCGGCTGCCGTTGGTCGCGCCAGCGTCGATTGCGGGAGTAGAGGCTTCGTCCGACCCACTCGATTCCTGGAATCTGCTTCCCGACCGGCCGTGGGGTAACGAATTCCCGCAACAGTGGACCCCCGGCGAAACGGGAGCGCGGGAGCGACTCGAACGATTCCTTGACAACGGGCTTGTGCTGTACCACCGCCGCGACGAACCCGGTATCGAATCGACCAGCGGGCTGAGCCCGCATCTGCGGTTCGGCGAAATCAGTCCGTACCAGGTGTGGCACTCGGTCGAATCGGTGGTCACCCCCGAAACCCGGGCGAACGCGAGTCGATTCCTCAGCGAAATCGGGTGGCGAGAGTTTTCGTACCATCAGCTCTTTCACAACACCGACATTCACCGCCGGAACCTCCGCGCCGAGTTTGACGACTTCCCGTGGGAGAAACCGAACGCCACCCACCTCACCGCCTGGAAAAAGGGAACGACGGGGATTGAGTTGGTCGATGCCGGAATGCGTGAACTGTGGAAAATCGGCACGATGCACAACCGCGTGCGAATGGTCGCCGCGAGTTTCCTCATCAAGAACCTCGGGATCGATTGGCGGATCGGTGAAGCGTGGTTCTGGAACACGCTGGTTGACGCCGACGAAGCGAGCAACCCGGCGTCGTGGCAATGGGTCGCCGGCAGTGGCTACGACGCGGCGCCCTACTTCCGCGTGTTCAACCCCGAACTGCAAGCCGCGAAGTTTGACCCAGACAGTCGGTATCGCGCGCGCTGGATTGAGGAATACAACACCCCGCTGTACCCCGAGCCAATCGTCAGCCTTTCCGAGACCCGCGCCCGCGCACTCGCAGACTATTCGACTATGCGGGGCGAGCGCCCACCGCAGTAACCGCCTCGACGGCGAGGATCACGGCCGCACGTGCGGCGTCAAGCGGCGTCAATCCGCTCGCCAGACCCGCCAACAAACCTGCGTTGAAGGAATCCCCTGCGCCGGTGGGGTCGATGACGTCGATTGGGTCGACGGGAACGCGAACAATCGCTTCGCCCCGTTGCCCGATGACGACACCGTCACGACCGCACGTTGTCACGACGAGCGGGAAGAATTCGGTCAGTTTGACGGTTGCCGCTTCGACGTCGTCGAGCCCGGACAGGACTCGCGCTTCGTCCTCGTTCGGGCGCAGGATGTGTGCACCGGCAGAGAGTCGCAGAAACTCGGCGACCCCGAAATCGGCAATGAAACCCGTCGAGGCCGGATCGATACTGACGGTCACGCCGTGTGTAGACGCTCGCTCGATGAGTCGCACAACGGACTCGCGCTTCAGCTCGTCGATGATCGTGTGGCCCGTGAAGTGAAGATATTCGGCGATGGCCATGCTGTCCTGCGGGATGGTGTCAAGGTCGAAGTTGACGTTTGCGCCCCGGTCGGTCAACATCGTTCGCTTGTCGCCCTCGACGATGATGACGATTGTTCCCGTCGAACGCTCCGTGTCGCTTTGCAGGTGGGCGTTGACACCGAATTTCTCCAGCTCGCGAGTGTGCCGCGCGTTGTCGGCCTCACCGACCTGCCCAAAGAAATGCACGTCTGCACCGATGTGCCCGAGCCAGGCCGCGGTGTTCGCCGACGAACCCCCCGCATGCCGCTCGATCAGTGCGGGGGTGTCGGTGTCCGTGCGAATCGCACCCCGCGGACGAACGATGATGTCATCGATGACGTCACCGACGACAACAATCGTTCCTTGTGACGTCATGCGCTAAGTCGACACCACGCGGTCGCGATGTCACCCGCGACTCGGATATTGTTTCGCGCCAAATCGAGGTTGACCTCGAGGCTTCGTCCACCCGACGCCTCGACGATGTATCCGAGAAGGAACGGCGTGACAGCCTTACCGCGCACTCCGGCCTGTTCGGCCGCGCGGAAGGCTTGGGAAAGAACGTGGTCGTGTTCGGCGGGATCCCACTGTTGCTCGACCGGGATCGGGTTCGCGACAACGATGCCCTGGCCGTGTCCCGTGTCATCGTGGGCCTTCATGATTGCGGCGACTTCGGTTGCGTCTGCCGCCGACCAGTCGAGGGAGAAACCGCTGTCTCTCAGCCAAAAGGCGGGGAACGACGTTGTTCCGTATCCGATGACAGGAACGGACAGTGTTTCGAGCCGTTCGAGCGTCGCAGCAATGTCGAGAACTGACTTCACGCCGGCCGAGACCACGGAAATGTTGGTCACAGCGAGCGTCGACAGGTCAGCGGATTCGTCGAAGGTTTCGTTGGCCCCGCGGTGAACACCACCGAGTCCGCCGGTCGCGAACACGCGAATTCCGGCTTGAGCAGCAATGTGAGCAGTTGCAGCGACAGTCGTTGCACCGCTCTGTCGCTTTGCCAGCAGAATCGGCAGATCTCGAACACTCGCCTTGGCAATGTCCTCGTCCGCGATTGTCGCGAGCCCTTCAGCATCGAGGCCAACGGTCGGGACTCCATCGATGACCGCGATTGTCGCCGGGACGACTTGGATGTCTCGCAAGATTTGTTCGAACTCGAGAGCGGCCTCGCGGTTGCGTGGGCGCGGGAGTCCGTGCGAAATAATCGTCGATTCAAGCGCGACGACGGGTTTGTTGTTCGCGAGCGCGAGCGCCACTTCGGGGGCGATGTTCAACGTAGGCACCCTGTGACGATACCGCACGCTCTACTATCGAATAGTGCCCAGTGAAATCACATCCGACCTTCCCCTGCGACGGGGTAAGGACGGCTTACCCGCGCTGTGCCTCGTCACCGGGGCGACGGGTTACATCGGCGGGCGACTCGTCCGCGAACTTCTCGCTCATGGCTATCGTGTCCGTGTCATGGCCCGTCACGCCGAGCGTTTACGCTTCCATCCGTGGATCGACAAGGTCGAGGTGGTCGACGGTGACGCCACAAACCGCGACGACCTTACGCGTGCGGTCGCAGGGGTCGACGTCGCCTACTACCTTCTTCACGCCCTCATGTCCCCGCAGAACTTCGAGGACGAAGAACGTCTAGTCGCGACGCTGTTCGGCGAAGAATGTTTCGCCGCAGGTGTATCGCGAATTGTTTACCTCGGTGGGATGGCCGACTCCGACTCAACCCTTTCCCCCCACCTTCAATCACGAGCAGACACCGGTGACATCTTGCAGAACTGCGGTGTCCCCACTATCGAATTGCGCGCGGGAGTCGTCATTGGTTCGGGTTCTGCGTCATTCGAGATGCTGCGCTATCTGACCGAACGGTTACCGATCATGACGGTCCCCAAGTGGGTCAATTCGCGCATTCAGCCCATCGCGGTTCGAGATGTTCTTCGATACCTCGTCGGCGCCGCGTCGCTGCCCGATTCCATTTCGGGTGACTACGACATTGGCGGACCTAATGTGTTCACGTATCGAGAGATGATGGAGCATTACGCAGCGGCGGCCGGGCTCCGTCCGCGAATCATTATTCCGGTACCCGTTCTGACACCGAGACTGTCGAGTGGCTGGGTCGGGCTCGTCACCCCCGTACCGTACACGCTCGCCCGAAGACTCGTCGCGAGCTTGAAGAACGAAGTTGTGGCTCGTAACGACGACATTCGACGCTTGATTCCGGACCCGCCCGCTGGGCTCACAAAGTTTGACCGCGCGGTGTCCTTGGCCCTAACAAAAATCAAGGACGCCCACGTCGACACTCGATGGTCGGATGCTTCGCTCCCCGGTTCACCGTCAGAACCACTTCCAACCGATCCAGATTGGGCCGGTGGAACTCTCTATAAGGACGTTCGCGTCGCACACAGCACCGATTCGGTTGACGAGGTGTGGAAGCGCGTCGAGTCAATCGGTGGGGATAACGGCTATTCCACTGCCAGTTGGGCGTGGGAAGCACGTGGACTGTTGGACCGACTTGTCGGCGGCCCTGGTCTTCGCCGTGGGCGTCGCGACCCGAACCACTTGGTCGAGGGCGAGGCGCTCGATTTCTGGCGGGTCGAGTCTCTTCGTCCACCGCACGTCTTGCGGCTTCGAGCCGAGATGCGCAATCCGGGCTTAGCCTGGCTGGAATTCACAGTTGAGGCCGAGGGCACTGGGGCGAAGGTCACGCAACGCGCCTTTTTCGCACCGCGCGGGCTCGCCGGACACGTCTATTGGTGGCTTGTCTGGCCGATGCACGGATTGGTGTTCCCGTCGATGGTGAATTCTGTGGCACGTGGACGAAAAAACAAACGTTCGTGAATCGGACTCCGAGCGCCGACGGCCGACTTGCCGTCCTCGCCCTTTTCGGTGTGACCGCCGCGTGGGGAGCCTCGTTCGTGCTCATGAAGCCGGCGATTGAACGCCAGCCGGTCCCGGACTTCCTCGCCACGCGGTTCGTCATCGCGGCAATCATTCTGATACTGGTTCGCCCGTCGGTCCTGTCGAACATCACCCCACGAGTGTGGTGGACCGGAGGCGTCGCGGGAGTCGTCCTCGCTGTCGGCTATGTCGCACAAACCATCGGACTGCACTATGCAACCGCCGCAATCACGGGATTCCTCACGGGCCTTTATGTGGTCGGAACGCCGTTGCTGGCGTGGCTGCTGTTTCGACAACCGCTTAATCGCAAGGTCATCATCGCCGCCGTTCTCGGGTTGACCGGGCTCGGGATTATCTCGTTGAACTCGTTCGGGATTGGCATCGGAGAGATCTGGATCATCGTGGGGGCACTCTTTTTCGCCTTCCACATCGTTGTCTTGGGTCGCTGGGCACCCGGTCACGATACCTACGCGCTCACTGTGGTCCAGATTGTCGTTGTGGCGATCTTCACCGCAGTCCTGACTTTTGCGGACGGCGACGGATATGTCGCTCCGCCAGACACCGACGTGTGGATTGCGGTGCTTGTCACCGCGGTGTTCGCGACTGCCCTCGCCTTCCTCCTACAGACCTGGGCGCAGTCCAAAATGGACTCCTCCCGCGTCGCAATCATCATCACGGCCGAGGTCCCTTGGGCCGCGGGCCTTTCTGTAGCGGTGGGTCAAGAAACACTCGCTGTTCGCACCATCATCGGCGGGTGCATCATGATTGCCGCAATGCTGATTGCGGAATGGCCGACGCGGCGCAAACCAGCCAAAGGCGAGATTATCCCCGTGCACCCTCTCGGGCACTTCGAATAGTGGGCGACAAACCGGCTAACCGATAACGCCAAACTGTGTCTTCCACGCCAATATGCGGGTCACTTTTTCGATCAATTCGTCGCGGGTGAGTCCGTCCGGAGACATCTGCGCAACAACGCGCTCCACGATATTCGATGGCCCGCTACAGATTAACGCGACATCCACGCCCGCATCAAGAGACGAGCGCACCACCTCACCCGTGCGATTATTGACTCCGGCGAGCGCGGCCCCCATTGACAGCGAGTCAGTGATAATCAGGCCGTCTGGCCCGATTTGGTCGCGAAGAATCGCGAGCGCCTTCGGCGAGCGACTCGCCGGAACCCCGCGTTCCGTTAGCCCTTTCGATTCCAAGTGGCCGACCATCACGGCGGTGAAGCCCGCCGCGATCGCTCGATCGAACGGTACGAGGTCAGATTTCTGGAGTTGACCATAGGCCGGAATGATGCCGGGCAAATAGTGAGTGTCGGTCGCGCGTCCGTGCCCGGGCCAGTGCTTGATGACGGGTGCGACTCCGACTGATTCGAGTCCCGTCGCCCAGGCAATCACCGAACGCGCGGCACCCGACGGGGTGGCCGAGAACGCTCGCGACTGACCTCCGATGAAGTGTCCGGGGCTGTTGAGATCAGCGACGGGCGAGAAGGCCATGTCGACGCCGAGTTTCTTCATCGCCTTCCCGTACTTCGCGGCAGTGCGGGTGACCTCAGCATCAGACCAGGTTCCCATGGTTTCCGCTGATCGAAGCGGGTAAATCGCATCAGCAAGACGTTGGACGGACCCGCCTTCCTCGTCGCTCGCGATGAGCGGCGGAACACCGTCACCCGAACGCGCAACCAATGTCGTGATCTGTTGAGAAAGATCGTTCGGTGCAACACCGCCAAGGAACACCACTCCGCCGAGGCCTTTGCGAACCGCGTTCGACAGCGCACCAATGTTCGACACCGGCACACATTGAAAAATCGTCTGGGCGACGAGTTGCCGATCGGTCCACGTGGTGGGGTCGGCGGAGTCGAAAGGACGTTCGTCATCAAGTGGAGTGACCGTCGGAGTCGGAATCGGCGTCGGTGTCGTTGATCCCGCCCCGGGCTCACCGTTCAACTGGTCGCTATCAACCGACGGAGCGCAGCCAGTCACAGCGAAAATTGCGGCGAACGCAACGAACGCCGCGACTCTGCGCAGATGCCACCCCATGGGGCACGACACTATCAGTCGAGTTCGACGAAAAAGTACTGAGCCTCGCGCGACCGCAGAACAGCCTGCAACTTCGCCTGAGAAACCGGTAAATATTCTTTCGGCGGGTTTATGCGCGGCCAGATTTCATCAAACGCTTTGCGACGGCGATCAGGTAACGACGGGGAACAAATCGTCCTGCCATTGCCATGACGCGGTTTGCCGCACCGACGATGACGCTGGGGGCAGGGGACTTGGCGTCGAGAGCCGACATCGCAGTCGCTACCACTTGGATCGGAGTCATGAGGGCGCCCCCCATGGATCGACCTCCGGCCACATCAAAGAACTCGGTTGCCGTGCCGCCCGGGGAGACGGCGAGCGCCGTTACACCGGTTCCCTGCAATTCGCCCCAGAGCCCCTCCGTGAACGACAGTACATAAGCTTTCGTCGCCGCATAAACCGACATGTTGGGCACGGGTTGGTAGGCGGCCGTTGACGCGATGTTGATGATGGTCCCACGGCCGCGTTCGATCATCGGAGCCACAAAAAGCCGAGACAACTGAGTAAGGGACACAATGTTGACGTTGATCTCATCGGCCATACCGTCGAGATCCTCGGCAGCGAAGGCACCAATGTGCCCCCACCCCGAATTGTTGACGAGCACGTCGATGGGCGTCTTTCCAACCGCGGTCGCGAGTTTTTTTGCAGCACCGGGAACGGAGAGGTCCGATGCAATCACTCGAACGCTAACGCCATTGGCCGCGATGATTTCTGCGGCCAGTGCATCCAGTCGATCGGTTCGTCGTGCAGCGACAACGAGATCGAATCCACGTGATGCGTATTCGCGAGCGAACACGGCACCGATTCCGCTGCTCGCGCCGGTGATGAGTGCCGTTGGTCGTTTTTCTGCCATTTCGACACTCTATGCCGTGGAGGGAGTGCGACCGACCCCGCGTCATCGAGGCTGCACGTGTGTCAAACGTGTTCCGGCCTAATTAACGGGATTCGTGCTATATTTTCCCCGTGGGACGTCCGGCAAAAGGCACTCAACCAGTGACTGACCCGTCCTTGACGGAAGCGTTTTGGCAGGAACTCACCGGAAGCCCCGAACCAGCGCAGCGTGACCAATTTCTGTGGCTGTCAATTTATCTCGTTCGTGAACTCGGGCTAAGTCAGTTCAAAGTGACGACTGTCGCAAAAATGCTCGGTTATTCGGTGGCGATGGTCAATCATCATTTCGGTTCACGCGACGGGCTTATTGCGGAATGTGCGGAGAGGGTGCATCAGAATTATTCACTCGACCTGATTAATGCGACCGAAGCCGCCGAGCGCAATCCGCG
>JBEENB010000026.1:0-12053 GCA_041192365.1 Actinomycetota bacterium
GAACGACAGAATCGAAAATCAACATGTCGTTGTGATAAGTGTCGGGAACAGTCGGGTTGCGGTGTGCGCAGTGCAACCCGAGGAGCTCGCCCGATTCACCCGACGCGATGAGATCACGCAGTGCCATGTACCCCTCATCAAACCGTCGCATGAAACCAACCTGGATGAGTTGTTTTCCGCAAGCGACCTCGGCTTCGACGATGCGAAGCGACGACTCCGTGTCGGTAGTCAGCGGCTTTTCACAAAGGATGGGTAATCCCGCGTTGAGTGCGGGCAACAGCACGGGCTCGTGGAATTGGCCGGGAGTGGCAATGAGAACCGCGTCCATCGCCTTTTCCATAATCGCCGCCTCGATATTCGGATACCAAGAAGCTCCTGGGGCGTGCTCAAGTGCCGCTTTTGCTCGCGATTCATCTGGTTCAACAATGGCCGAAACGTGCGCGCCCACAATTCGATGCCCAATTCGGATGACATGATCTGCACCCATTAGTCCTGCGCCGACAACGGCTACCCTGAGTTCGCTCATTATTGTGGTGCTCTCTTTTCGCTAGATGAACCGTGCGGCGTGAGTGCACGACGCGATGTGCTGAGCGGTTCGCTCAGCGATTGGGAATGGGAAATCGATGTCGCAGCCGTACATGTCTTGTTCAACAATCGCGAACATGTCGGCGTCGATCTCGGCGGCCTTTTCGAGAATTGGTGCAAATTCGGGAACACCGTCAAATCCGGGTTCCGTCATCACTCCAGCCGCCACTGCGTCGACAAACGGCATATCGTTTTTTAGCGCATCCGCCAAGATGTCGGGGTGTACCTGTTTGAGGTGCAAATAGCCAATTCGCTCAGGGTAGGCGTTCATAAGTTTGACGTTGTCGCCAAGGTAATAGGCGAAGTGCCCCGTGTCGAGGCACAGATTTGTATATTCGGACGAAGTTTCGTGAAGGAAACGTTCGACCTCTTTGTAGGTTCCGATATGGCTGTCGGCATGGGAGTGGAATTGCTGCTTGATACCGAATTCTTCGAGGAGCGCCTTGCCTAGGCGGTCGTGACCCTCGGCAAGTTTCGCCCACTGCTCATTGGTGAGTGTCCGCGACTCCAGCACGGCCGCGGTCGAGTCTGAACGCCACAGGTCGGGGATTACCACGAGGTGCTCAGCACCCAGTTGCGACACGAGCCCAGCAACATCTAAAGCTTGGTCCCAGGCGCGCTTCCATTGGTCGTCATCCTTGTGAAAACCCGTGAAAACTGTTCCTGCGGACAATGTAAGTTCATGTTCCTCGAGCACGTCAGCCAATTGGTTCGCATCTGTCGGGAGATAACCATAAGGCCCCAATTCAATCCAATGATATCCAGACGCCTGCACCTCATCGAGGAACCTTTGCCACGGGACCTGGTTCGGGTCGTTCGGAAACCAAACGCCCCACGAGTCCGGCGCTGTGCCCACGCGGATTTGTTGTGCCATTATTTTATTCCTGATTCCCCCGAACCACATTCGTCGTGGTTTCAGCTAATAAGTAGGGGCACGTACCAAACCCTAGTTGGCACGTGCCAGTATTCAAATTACCACAATGCCGAATACGTCGCAACAGTTCTCAAAAAACAAAGATTTGTTATGGCACGTGCACATCGTATTCTCCTCCTACCACGTCGGGTTCATGGGCCATAAGCGGTGGCTCGGAGAAAAAATGGTGCGGCAGATTCCACATCGTGCCAACACTTCTAGAATTGATACCATGGTTACGAAATCGTCGCGGACTCCAGCGGAGCCCAAGCGCCCAACAATGGGTGACGTCGCGAAAAGAGTCGGTGTCTCGCGACAACTGGTGGGATTGGTGTTTCAAAACGCACCCGGCGTTGGTGAGACCACCGCCGCCAAGATTCGCGCAGCCGCAAAAGAGATCGGCTATCGACCTAACCTGGCCGCGCAATCGTTGCGCCGCGACTCGTCAAATTACATCGGGTTCATGTTCCATTCAGATCACTCGTCGATGCAAGGGATCTTGCCCGCGATGTATAAACACGCGAAAGCAGCCGGATACCAAATTGTGATGAGTGTTGTCTCAGAATCGCACAGCGAGAATGATGCTATCGAGGAATTGATCGGACACCGCTGTGAAGGAATCGTGCTGTCAAGCTCCCACATCCCAATATCTCGATTACAACGGCTGGCACGTGAGATACCCCTGGTGAGCTTGGGGCGTCGACTGGAAAACGTTCGAGCCGGGATGGTTTCGTCAAACGGTGAGGCGGGTGTTTTCACCATCACCAAGTATCTGATCGGGCTTGGCCATACCGATATAGCCTATGTCTTTGGAAAGTTGATGCGCGACGCCGAGTTTCGTCTCGAGGGATACATGGCCGCCATGGAGGTCAATAAACTCACGCCACGCGTCGTAACCATCGACGGCGATTTCGCTGAGCGAGGTGGTGCCAATGCCGCTAACATCCTGTTAACTGAAAATCTCCCCACCGCCATCATTTGCAACAACGATCAGAGCGCTCTCGGTTTAAGCCATCGGTTGTTGCAAGTAGGACTTCGAATCCCCGACCAGGTATCCGTTGCCGGCTATGACGACACTGTTGCGAAGTTCCCGTTCCTCGATTTGACGACGGTGCGCCAGGACCCCCATGCTATGGCTAAAGCGACCATTGAAGACCTTGTTGCACGAATCACAGGCGAGAAGATTTTGTCTGAGACATTTCTCACCGACGTCAGTCTCATCGTGCGTTCAAGCACTGGTAAGCCGCGGCGCGACCCCAATTTACGCTTATAGAACTGCCGATAATTGGCGTATCGGGTTCGCACGTGCAAGATTAGTAAGGACATATGTTTATCCAAATTTTATCACTTTTAATCAAATTCACTTGCTCGTGCTAAAAAAATCGCTATTGTTGACGGCAGAGGAATTTTTCTCTCGTCACATATATCGCCCAGATGCCATCATCTGGGCGATATATCTTTAACGGGCGGTGAACCACGATTGGCCCGGGGAACGCTTCCCCCGGGCCATCCGATTGTTGCGCGGAATTATGAGGCTTTACTGTTCTTTCGTTCGTCAATGATGATGGCGATGATGATGATGCACCCCTTGACCACAATCTGCAGGAATGGCGAGACGCTCAGCAGGTCGAGTCCGTTATTAATCACGCCGATGAGAAGTGCGCCGACGACTGTCCCCCAAATCTTTCCGACACCGCCCTTGAAACTAGTGCCCCCAATGATGACGGCGGTGATCGCGTCCAGCTCGATTCCGGTTCCCAGCGTGGCGTTGCCGGAACCGATTCGAGCCGCGAGTAACACCCCGCAAATGCCCGCGAGCAGCCCGCTAATCGTGTAAATGATGATTGTCACTCTGGGGATGCGGATGCCGGAAACGCGCGCCGCAACCTCGTTTCCACCGATTGCGTAAATGTATCGACCGAACTTTGTGTAGTTGAGGACAAACGTTGCTACAGAGGCGACGGCAATGAAGATGACCACAGGGAGCGGAATTCCGGAAAGCTTTACGTCTGGATCGTTAAAGAGGTAACCCTGCCCAAAATAGTTGAAATCGGGCTTGAGATCAGAGAACGGGCGCCCATCACCAGTGTAGATATACGCAATTCCGCGAGCAATCGACATCATTCCTAGTGTTGCGATGAACGGTGCTAGGCGGAACCTGGCGATCAAAATTCCATTGGTGAAACCGGCCAGCGCTCCGACCGCAAGGCCCGCGAGTATTCCTACAATGACGGGAAGGTCGATGCCAGCAAATTTGACGAGAGAACCGCCTGGCATCTGCACCAGACTTGCAGAAACCACGGCCGCTAAGCCCACAATCGACCCGACGGAAAGGTCGATCCCGAGTGTAATGATGACAAATGTCATTCCCACACCGATGATGCCGATCGCCGAAACTTGTCGAACAACATTGACAAGGTTTACCGGGGCAATGGAATTTCCTTCGGTCATGAACGCCAGTGCTGCGACGAAGATGATGAGAATTCCAATGATCATGTACTCACGAAGGAAGTTGCGCCAGCTAAACCTCTTCAACATCAATTGCAATGCTGCTGTATCTAGTGACGTCTTTTCCATCTCTTTATTCTCCTTTGTCATTACGCCACTACCTCAACACTGAATCGAGTAGCGAGTTCCATAATCTTTTCCTGCGTAGCATCGGCCCTGTTTATTTCACCGACGAGTGAACCGTCACACATGACAACGATCCGATCACTCATCCCTAAAATCTCGGGCATTTCGGACGAAACCATGATGATTGCCTTTCCCTGTTTTGCGAGCTCACTCATCAGCCTGTGAATTTCCGCCTTTGCACCAACGTCTATGCCTCGCGTGGGCTCATCAATGATGAGAATGTCCGGATCGGTGAGCAGCCAGCGCGAAATCAAGACTTTCTGTTGATTTCCACCCGACAGATTTTCGATTAGCTGGTTGAGGGATGGTGTCTTCAGATCAAGGGCGCGTCGCTGCGCTTCGCACACTTCGTCAATTTTCCTCTTGCGCAGAACTCCGCCGATTGAATATTTTGTGAGCGAGGCGATTGACATGTTTTCACGAACTGACAGCACGCCCATGATTCCTGTTTTCTTGCGATCTTCGGTCAACAGTCCAATACCCGCATCAATCGCTTGATGAGGCTCGCGAATTTTCACGGATTTTCCGTTGATCTTGATGACCCCGGAATCCGCGGGAAAAATGCCAAAGAGCGTCTCGAGCACTTCGCTGCGCCCAGAGCCCATCAGTCCCGCAAATCCAAGGATTTCCCCGCGGCGGACTGAGAAAGACACATTCTTGACGACATTGCCTCGGCTAAGGTTTTCAACCTCGAGAATGACCTCGCCGACTTTAGCGTCAACCTTAGGAAACAGTTGGTTCAGCTCACGGCCTACCATCAGTCCAATGAGCTTCTCCCGGTTCATGTTTGCTGCCTTCTCAGAGGCTACCCATGATCCGTCTCTAAAAACAGTAATCTCGTCGGATATCGCGAACACTTCGTCCATTTTGTGGGTGATGTAAATCACTGTCGTGCCCGCTTCACGCAACTGGCGGATAATGTTGTGTAACCGTTCAACTTCACGTTCCGTGATGGCGGACGTCGGCTCGTCCATGATGATGATTTGTGAATCGAAAGCAATCGCCTTCGCAATCTCGACCATTTGTGACTGTGCAACACTGAGCAGCTTCATCGGTGTTGCAGCGTTGATGTTGATGTTCCAACGGTCAAAAACTGCCTGGGCAGACTCAATCATGCGTTTCTTGCTGATCAGGCCCATTTTCGCGCGCAATTCACGACCGAGGTAAATGTTTTCAGCAGCGGTGAGTTCGGGCACAAACATCAGCTCTTGGTGGATCATCGAAATTCCATTCGCCAGCCCGTCGCGTGGGCTGGCGATTGTGACGGGCTCACCGTTAATCAAAATTTCACCCTCATCAAGGGTGTAGACACCTGCAAGGATTTTCATCAACGTAGATTTGCCGGCACCGTTTTCGCCCATCAGCGAGTGAACGATCCCGGGGCGCAAGTTGAATTTGACATTCGCGAGTGCCAAAACGCCAGGGAATCTCTTGGTGATATCGCGCATTTCGACGAGGAATTCACTCATTGTGTTCTCTTTTCTGGAAACTCACATAGTGAGAGTTGGCCGGGTGGACAACCCCCCCGGCCAACTTTGAATCATTGCGTTATGTCCTACTGGAAGTCAGCAATGTTGTCAAGCGTCACCAACTGGTAAGGGATGTCGACATAGTCTTCGACAGTCTCACCATTGATCAGCATGATGGCTGCGTTAACACCGCCACCACCCTGGCCACTAGCGTCTTGGAACACGGTCGTTGCCAGTTCGCCAGCCTCAAGTGATGCGAGTGCATCCGCGGTTGCGTCAACGCCACCGACGAGAACGCCGTCAACACCGAGCGTCTTGCCCGCTGCCTTCAGCGCGAGGATAGCGCCCAGCGCCATCTCGTCGTTATTTGCACAAACGATGGTGAACTCGGTACCCGACTGCAGCCAGTTCTCCATGAGAGCCTGGCCCTGTGCGCGGTCCCAGTTAGCGGTGTCGGTTTCGACGACCTTCATGCCAGGATACTTGGCGACAACATCGTTGCAACCCTTGGTGCGGTCGAGAGCAGCCTCGTTGGTGAGCTCGCCCTGCATGATGACGACGTTACCCTTTTCTCCTGCGAGGAGCGCGAGTTGTTCCATTTCCAAAGTTCCGGAAACAAGAGACTGCGATCCAACGTATGGAACACCAGCAGGAAGGTCCGCAGGCTTACGGTTAACGTAAATGAGCGGGATTCCGGCTTCTTGAGCAGCAGCCGTCATGGGGCCGGCCGCGCTGGTGTCAACTGCGACGACCAGGATTGCGTCCACGCCCTGCGCGATGAAGTTCTCGACCTGGCTGAGCTGCGTGTCAACCTTGTTGTCAGCTGCGACAATGTCGATGGATACGCCCTGCGCCTCGGCCTCAGCCGTCATTCCGTCAGCAACCTTTTGGAGGAATGCATCAAGTACAGGGAACGTGGCGCCAATCTTGACGTCACCCGAGCCGCTGTCTCCAGCGGGAGCACAACCTGTGAGCGCAATTGCAGAAATCGCAACAGCTGCGACCGCACCCAACAATTTCTTCAGTTTCATCATTGAACCTTACCAATCTGTCGATTGTGAGCGTAGGGGTGACCCCCGCTGCCCCCACCCAGGACTCTCCTAAGCAGTAAGGATTTCTTCTCTCGTCAAGAGGGACTATATCAACTTTGTGAGGACATTGTTAACCCTGTTACCAAATCGTAGCCGAGGGTCAATCGCGCCTAAATGTGCACGACCGAACAAACGGTAAAAAATCGGGACGCCACCCGAAGGTGACGCCCCGAAAGGGTAAGTCGAAACTTACTTGAGCGTGACAGTTCCGCCGGCTTCTTCGATAGCAGCCTTTGCCTTGTCAGCGGTCTCTTTGTTGGCGCCTTCGAGGATGGTCGCGGGTGCGCCATCAACGAGTGCTTTTGCTTCACCGAGTCCGAGGTTCGTGAGTGCACGGACCTCCTTGATGACCTGGATCTTCTTTTCGCCAGCAGCTTCGAGGACAACGTCGAACGAGTCCTTCTCTTCTTCGGCTTCGCCGCCACCGGCAGCGCCACCGGCTGCGGGTGCAGCGGCGACAGCAACGGGTGCAGCAGCGGTTACGTCGAATACCTCTTCGAACTTCTTGACGAAGTCCGAGAGTTCGATGAGCGAGAGCTCCTTGAATGCCTCAATGAGGGCATCTGCGCTGAGCTTAGCCATGATTGTCTCCTTGTTTGTGGGGTTGTCGAAAACGCGCTAGTTACGCGTTTTCCTGCTTCTGACGCAACGCGTCGACCGCGCGAACGGCCTTTGCGAGCGGTGCGTTGAACATGTAGGCAGCGCCGAACAGCGAGGACTTGAGTGCGCCTGCGAACTTGGCAAGCACGACCTCTCGCGTCTCGAGATCGGCGAGCTTCATTACCTCGGCAGCAGTGAGGGGTGCTCCGTCGAAGAAGCCTCCCTTGATGACGAGGTGTTGGTTTGCCTTGGCAAAGTCACGCAGGGACTTCGCAACGGTGACGGTGTCACCGTGAACGAAGGCAATAGCGGTCGGTCCGACGAGTTCGGCATCGAACGAACTGATGCCTTCCGCGTTGAACGCCCGCTTGGCCAGCGTGTTCTTCACCACGGCGTACGACGCATTCGCACGGATGTTTCCGCGCAGCTCTTTGAGCTGTGCGACCGTGAGTCCGCGGTACTCGGTGAGCAGTACGCCGCTCGAGGTTCGGATTGCGTCCGAAATCTCGGCGATTGTTGCTTCCTTGTTCGCCATGGTGCTCCTTGTGTTTGAATACGGAACCGACGGCCACGGGAAACGAAAAAACTCCGGCGCACACGCACGGAGTTGAACAGCTTTCGCTGGGGAACTTCATTCGCCTGCGCGGGTCCTCACCGGGGGTGAGACTTCGATTTCGAACTCACGTTCGAAACAACCAGCGGTCTTCGGTTCCTTCAGAGTACAGGGCAGTCGACCGTCAACGCAAATCAGCCGAGAGCCAACCGGGGAACGGTGACAACGAACCGTGTGTTTCCCGGTTCGCTCTCGACAACAATCGTGCCCTTGTGGGCACGGACAAGTCCTTCCACAATTGCCAATCCAAGTCCAGTAGAGCCAGTGGCGCGGGCGCGCGAAGTGTCCGCTCGCGCGAATCGTTCGAACAAGTTTGCGCGTATTTCGTCGGGGATTCCGGGTCCGTTATCGGCGACAGTGATGACGACAGAATCGTCGGTCGTCGCAACGTTGGTGGTAACGATCGTTTTTGCCGGGGTGTGGGTCCGAGCGTTCGCCAACAGGTTGACGAGGATTTGATAGAAACGGTCGCGATCGGCAGCAATTTTCGCTCCGCGAGCGGCCGTAACTTTCCACGTGTGCGCGGGACCGGCAACCATGGCATCGTTGACGGCATCCTTGACAAGTTTCGACACGTCGAGCGGTGCGAGGTCGAGTTCACGCCCTTCGTCGAGTCGCGCGAGCAACAATAGGTCTTCGACGAGCACAGACATGCGCACGGATTCCGATTCGATTCGACCCAAGGCGTGGCGCAGGTCATCGGACATCTCCATATCCTGTCGCCTGGTCAATTCCGAGTATCCGCGAATTGCCGTGAGCGGAGTGCGGAGCTCGTGACTCGCGTCCGCGACAAACTGTCGCACCTTGGCTTCGCTGTCGCGACGGGCCGAGAGGGCCTCGTCAACGTTGTCGAGCATGTGGTTGAACGCATTACCCAATTGGCCCACCTCGGTGTCGGGTTCGTCAATGGTCACGCGTTCCGTGAGATCAGCGTCTCCGACCGCCAGTTGCATGCCCGAAATGCGTCGTGCCGTCTCTCGCATTTTCTCTAGTGGCCGCAGTGCGATGTCGACGCTCTGCCGACCGACGATGACCACGAGAGCAACGATTCCCGCGATGAGGAAGGCCAAAAACGTTCCAATTCGGCCGACGACACGATCGATCGCAGCGGTAGGGAGTCCCATGAGAACCGTGCTGCCCTTGACGTTACCGACGACCGCCATTCTGTAATCACCCGCACGCACGATCCTCACGTCCCTGATGTTGGCGTTCCAGCCCGTCACCGGGATGCTCGCGAGCTGTTGTTCGGAAAAAGACTCGCGGTCGGCGCGTGCATTGAGATACACCGCCGAGACCCTCCCGCTGGCGTCAATTGCGGCGAGGACCGTTCCCACGGACAATCCCCGCCCATCGAGGGGAAGCCTCCCGTCACGAGACGTGCCCGGCGGGGCCTGAATTCGTTGTGCGGCCGAAATAAGTTCCTCGTCGAGTTGACCGATCATGTACGAACGAACGCCGACCATCGTGGCACCACCAATCGCGAGACCTGCGAGTGCCGTCAATATCGCGCTAGAGAAGATGAGCCGCTTGCGTAATGGCCAGCCAGTGAACATCGATTACTCCGCCGGGCGCAATACGTATCCGACGCCGCGAACGGTGTGAATCATCGCCGGTCCGAGAGTGTCGATTTTCTTTCGAAGATACGAGATGTAAATTTCGACGATCGACGAACGCCCGCCGAAGTCGTATGACCAAACGCGATCCAGAATCTGGGCTTTGGACAGGACTCGCTTGGGGTTTCGCATGAGGTATCGCAGTAGTTCGAACTCGGTGGCCGTGAGTTCGACGCGCGCGTCCCCCCGGAAAACCTCGTAAGTTTCCTCGTTCAGGACGAGGTCGCCGACGACGATTTCGGGGTCTTCTCGGACTTCACTCGCCAGGATGGAACGCCGAACGATTCCGCGAATACGCGCGACCAATTCCTCGACCGAAAAGGGCTTGGTGACGTAGTCGTCTCCGCCCGCGGTCAGACCGACCACACGATCAGCAACGGCATCCTTGGCCGTGAGGAACAGCACGGGAACGTCGACATTGTCCGCACGAATTTGGCGCATGACCTCGAGCCCATCGAAATCGGGAAGCATGATGTCGAGCACGATGATGTCGGGGTTGAAATCCTTGGCCTCGGCGACGGCCGCGCGCCCACTCGCCGCGGTTCGCACCTCGAATTTTTCGTAGCGAAGCGCCATCGAGACGAGTTCTGAAATGGCGGGTTCGTCATCGACAACGAGCGCCCGAACGGGCTTGCCGTCCGGCTTGACGAGCGCAGTGTTTTCTGTGGTCACTGTTCCAGTTTGCCTAGTTTCCTATGAATTTGCCTAGCGATTTCTGTATTTGGAATGTGAAATGCACAAACGCCCCGGCCGAAGCCGAGGCGTTTGTGAGCGATACGAACCTAGAGTGCGCTGACGTCGAGTGGGATACCCGGACCGAACGTCGTCGAAATCGTCGCTTTCTGGATATAACGACCCTTCGCCGATGACGGCCTCACGCGCTGAACTTCCTCGAGCGCAGCGCGGAAATTGTCTCCGAGCTGGTCGGCCGAGAACGACGCTTTGCCAACAATGAAGTGCACGTTCGAGTGCTTGTCGACGCGGAATTCAATCTTTCCGCCCTTGATCTCGGTAACGGCCTTTGCCGGGTCCGGCGTGACGGTTCCGGTCTTGGGGTTCGGCATGAGGTTTCGGGGACCGAGAACCTTACCGAGACGCCCAACTTGGCCCATGAGTTCGGGTGTCGATACGGCTGCGTCAAACGACGTGTAACCGCCCGCGACCTTGTCGATGAGCTCGACTCCGCCGACCTCGTCGGCTCCGGCGGCGAGAGCGGCCTCGGCCGCAGCGCCCGTTGCAAACACGATCACGCGCGCGGTCTTACCCGTGCCGTGAGGAAGCATGACGGTTCCACGAACCATCTGGTCGGACTTGCGAGGGTCGACGGCTAGCTTCAGCGCGACCTCGACGGTCGAGTTGAACTTTGCCGAGCCGGTCTGCTTGGCGATGTCAACCGCTTCAACCGGCGAATAGAACCTACCCTCTTCGAGAAGGGCGACGGCGGCGTTATACGCCTTGGACTTCTTAGCCATAATGTGTTTTCTCCTTCAGAGAATCGCGGTGTCGTGAGCCTGGCGGCTCTCCCGCTGGTGGAAAGTGGTTATTCGACCGTGATGCCCATAGAGCGGGCGGTGCCGGCGATGATCTTCTCGGCGGCCTCGACGTCATTGGCGTTGAGGTCAACCTGCTTCTGCTCGGCAATCGAGCGCAACTGGTCCTTGGTCAGCTTCGCGACCTTGACCGTGTGCGGCGTCGAGGAACCCTTGGCGACTCCGGCAGCCTTCTTGATGAGCTCGGCTGCGGGTGGGGTCTTGAGGATGAACGTGAACGAACGGTCCTCGTACACCGTGATCTCGACGGGAATAACGTTTCCACGCTTGTCCTGCGTCGCGTTGTTGTACGCGGTGCAGAACTCCATGATGTTGACACCGTGCTGACCGAGCGCCGGACCGATGGGCGGAGCGGGGTTCGCTGCGCCGGCCTGGATCTGGAGCTTGATGAGGCCGGTGACCTTTTTCTTTGCTGCCATTTTCTTTCCTTACTGTCGTGCGTGACGGGTGTCACGCGCTCCCACGTCGGCGCCTTGTGCGTCGGGTGGTAATTCTGGTTACTGCTTTTCCACCTGGTTGAAGGTGAACTCGACGGCCGTGTCACGGCCGAAGACGTTGATAAAGATTGAGAGCTTGCCGGAATCGAGGTGAATCTCGTGGATTGTTCCCTGAAGCCCAGCGAACGCACCTTCCTTGATGCCAACGGTTTCGCCGACCTCGAAGTCAGTCGTCACCGTGATGTCGCGCTTGCCCGCCGTCTTGAGCCCGCCAGCCGAACGTGCACCTTCAATTGGTGCTTCCGTCTTGAGCATGTCGAACGCATCCTGGTGCGACAGCGGGATCGGGTTGTGGGCGTTGCCAACGAATCCCGTCACACCGGGGGTGTGACGCACCGTCGACCACGAGTCTTCGTTGAGGACCATGCGAACCAGAACATAGGAGGGAACGCGAACACGCGTGACGAGTTTGCGCTGACCGTTTTTGATGTCGACGATGTCCTCGAGCGGAACGGCTACCTCAAAGATGTCGTCCTGCATGTTCATCG
>JBEENB010000027.1:0-11947 GCA_041192365.1 Actinomycetota bacterium
CGCCAAATGGAGCCTCGCCGGTGGCGAGGCTCCATTTGTTTAAGTTCCGAACCGCGGTGAGGGCAGGTCAACGCGAAAACGCATTGACGATTGCCATAACTATGACGAGGATGATGAACCCGGTTGCGAGACAGCTGCAGCCCGACAGGATCGACGACACGCATCCCCCGCCCTGTTTGCCGACGACGTCGACGACGAGGTTGGTATTGGGCGGAACCTCAAATGACACCGGATTACCCGGGCTGAGATTGACCTGTTTGATGTCGGGTTCGTTCGCCGAGCCATCGGCACCGGCGTTCGCGGCGGATTCGGAATCGTCAGGATTCGGAAGTGGTCCGCGAGGTTTGGTCACGTCTCAACACTATGCGACCGCCCTGACATGAAATAAGCAATTAACGCCACGACCGTCGTCGCAACGAGGTTTTAGCGGCGGTACGCTCCGCGGACCGGCTCAAAGAACCATCCGATGAAGGTGATGAGAACGAGTCCGAGCGAAAACAACGCAAGCCAAATTCCGACGCTCATGGCCAGCATCGCCACACCACCGGCGACGCCGGCAAAGAACGGCCACCACGACCACGGGAGGTAGAAGCCCATTTCTGTGTCGCCGTCATCGACGTCGGCCACGAGGCTGTCTTCCGGGAGTATTCCGCCCGCCTGACGGCGCAGGTTGATGTAGAGAAACCCGCCGAGGAGCAGGAACATGACCATCGTCAACGGAATCGCGAGGGTTCCAACCCATTCGATCGGCGACCCTGCGAAGTAGTTCCAGGTCGGATAGACGACCGAGAAAAAGAGGAAAAAGACCGCGAGCCAGAGGAAAAGCTTGGTATTGAGAGGCATTATTCGCTCTCCTACTTGTCCGAATATCCGGGTGGCGCGACCTCGGGGTGATTGAGGTCGAACGCGGGAGCTTCCGAACGAATCCGAGGAATCGAGGTGAAGTTGTGACGGGGCGGTGGGCTCGATGTCGCCCACTCGAGTGAACGTCCGTAACCCCATGGGTCGTTAACACCGACCATGGGTGCGTTTCGCTTGGTCCACCAGACATTGAACAGGAACGGGATCATCGAGATGGCAAGAATCATCGAGCCAACCGTCGACAGTTGGTTCATCCACGTGAAGCCGTCTTCGACCAGATACGTCGCGTAACGACGCGGCATACCCATGACGCCGGCCCAGTGCTGAATGAGGAATGTCATGTGGAAGCCGACGAACAACAGCCAGAAGTGAAGTTGGCCGAGGTCTTCGCGCAGCTTTGAGCCGGTCCACTTGGGCCACCAGAAGTAGAAGCCAGCGAACATTGCAAACACGACGGTTCCAAAGACGACGTAGTGGAAATGAGCAACAACAAAGTAGGAGTCCGAGAGGTTGAAGTCGAGTGGCGGCGACGCCAGGATCACGCCAGTCAGTCCGCCGAACACGAAGGATACGAGGAACCCGAGAGTGAAGATCATCGGTGATTCGAACGTGATTGACCCACGCCACATCGTTCCGATCCAGTTGAATATCTTTACTCCCGTTGGAACGGCAATCAGCATCGTCATGAGAGCGAAGAATGGGAGAAGAACGCTTCCGGTCACGTACATGTGGTGGGCCCACACCGTCATCGACAGTGCAGCAATGGCGATAGTTGCGAACACGAGGGTCTTGTAACCAAAAATTGGCTTGCGCGCAAAGACAGGAATGATCTCAGAGACGATTCCAAAGAACGGGAGCGCAATGATGTACACCTCGGGATGGCCGAAGAACCAGAAAAGGTGTTGCCACAAGATTGACCCACCGGTGGCCGCGTCATAGACGTGTGACCCGAAGACACGGTCTGACCCAAGCGTCAGCGCCGCCGCGGCGAATACGGGGAACACCATGACAATGAGCAGAGACGTGATGAGCGTGTTCCACGAGAAGATCGACATGCGCCACATCGTCATTCCCGGCGCACGCATGGTGATGATCGTCGTAATGAAGTTGACCGCTCCCATGATGGTTCCGAAGCCTGACAGACCGAGGCCGAAGACCCACATGTTCGCGCCAACGCCCGGCGTGTACGTCACCGTCGACAGCGGCGTATACGCGAACCAACCGAATGAGGCTGCACCCTGCGGCGTCAGGAACCCCGCGGTTGCCACGAGCGAGCCAAAGAAGTAGAACCAGAACGCGAGGGCGTTGAGCCTCGGGAATGCGACGTCCGGTGCACCAATCTGAATCGGCATCAGCACGTTGGCAAAAGCGGCAAAAAGCGGCGTTGCAAACATGAGAAGCATCAGGGTTCCGTGCATCGTGAAGAGCTGGTTGTACTGTTCCTTAGTCACCAGGTCCATACCGGGTTGGAACAACTGTGCGCGAATGATGAGGGCCATAACACCAGCTATGAGAAAGTACACGAACGACGTCAGGAAGTACATGTACCCGATGGTCTTGTGGTTCGTGGTCGTCAAATAATCAAGGAATACGGACCCCTGTCGACCCGCTGCTGGCGTGCTCGCACCTTCCGGAATTGCCGGTGCTGGGGGGCGTGGTGCTGTCGTCGTCATAGCGATTCCTTAGCTGTCTGTGTTTCCATCGGTGCCGGGAAGATTCTGATTCGCGTTGTACTCGGGACCGAGTCGGCCGGTCATGTCCAGATCGCGAAGTTTCTGCATTTGTGCGTCGTATTCGGCCAGAGAGACAACCTTGACCGTGAACAACATGAGCGAGTGGTACTCGCCACACAGTTCGGCGCATTTACCGCGGTATGTCCCCTCTTTTTCCGGAGTCACATACCAGTGGTTGGTCTTTCCGGGAATCATGTCCTTCTTATACAGAAAGTCGAGAATCCAGAACGAGTGGTTGACGTCGCGCGACTCGATACTGATTTCAATTGACTTCCCGACGGGCAAATACAGAATCGGCAACGAGTTGATGTCAATCGTCTTGTCAGGTTTTTCTCTCGCCTGAATACCCGAGAAGTGAACGTTCTCAGAAAGATAGTTGAAGTCGAACGCCCATCGTTTTCCGAACACCTCGATTTTGACATCGGGATTGGGGTTTACGTGCTCGATTATCGCTTGGTCGCGAGCAGTGAAAGCAAAAAAACCGAGAACCAAGATCAGCGGAACGATGGTGAAGAGGGTTTCAATCGGGGTGCTGTACCGAAGCTGCGACGGAAGTGCCGTGTCCGTCTTTCGGCGACGGTACGCCAGGGCCGCCCAGATGATGAGACCCCACGTAATCGCTCCGACTATCAACAGGACAATCCAGGACGAGGACCACAATCCGATAATGCGCGACGTTTGGTTTGTGACGCCGGCTTCAGAGGGAAGGAAGCCACGAAGCTCTTGTGCGGTGCAACCCGAGATTGCAAGTGCGACAACGATCGCGACACTGGCTGCGATTACTCGGCGAATCTTTGGCACCTAGAACCTCTCGACGGAACTCTTCGTGTGCTTACAGTCTACGACACTCCCCGGCGCTGATTGGCGCATTAGAACTGAAAAACCGCCAAAATCAGTCGATTTTGGCGGTTCTCGCAACTCGAACGCAGTTAGTTGAACGAGTCTCCGCAGGCGCACGTGCTGGCCGCGTTGGGGTTGTTGATTTGGAAACCCGACGAGTGGAGCGTGTCTTCGTAGTCAATCGACGCGCCGTCAAGATACGGCGCACTTTTCTTGTCGACCACAACTTCCACGCCATCAAATGCAACGATCGCGTCGCCGTCGTTGTCACGCTCGTCGAAGAACATGTCGTACTTGAACCCGCTGCAGCCGCCGGCCTTGACGACCAAGCGGAGTCGCAAATCATCGCGCTGTTCTCGTTCCATCAATGCTTTCGCCTTGACGACGGCGGTCGGAGTGAGCACGACGCCGTGGGATTTTTCGGTCACGGTGTTTCCAGTCATTTCGGTCATGATTCGATTTTACCTCCTTCGCGGGTCAATCGCGATCATTCAGGCGCAACAGGAATAATGTTTCCGCGACGATGGCTCGGCGGAACACCGTGAGGGACAGAGATTCGTTGGGGCTGTGCGCCCGAGACAACGGATCCTCGACCCCCGTGATGAGAATCTGTGCGTTGGGGAACCGCTCAACCAGATCAGCGACGAACGGGATGGAACCCCCGACGCCCACCTTGACCGGGTCAGCACCCGCCCAGGCGTCGCGGAGCGCCTCGAGTTCGAGTGTCGCCGCGCTTCCCGACGAATCCACGAGAAACGAATCGCCCAGATCGATGTGACTGAATTCGAGGTGGGCGCCCCACGGGACGGTCATACGAAGGTGCTTCTCGATGTGCGCAAAAGCATCGGACGACGTCTGCCCCGGAGCGATACGAACCGAGATCTTGACGGTTACCGACGGAATCAGCGTATTGGATGCGTTCTGAACCGTTGGCGCATCGATACCCGTGATGGAAATCGCTGGCTGGAACCACAACCGAGACAGAATCGGACCCGTTCCGATGTCACTGACTCCTTCTTTCAATCCCGAGTCGTGAACCAGCTCGTCTCGAGTGAAGTCGGGCACGGACGCGTTGTGTGTGTGCAGGCCCGCAATCGCCACGGAACCCTCCTCGTTGTACAACCTGGCCAATAGCGTGGTCGCGGCCATCATCGCGTCGGGAACGGCTCCTCCGAGCATCCCCGAATGCGATGCGTGCTCCAGCGTGGACACGGTGAGCGAGAAGGCCACATTCCCGCGCAGACTGACGGTGAGGGACGGAATGTCCACCGAACGGTTGTCAGAGTCGGCGACCACGATGATGTCGCTGTTCAGCATCGCGGCGTGCCGATCAAGAATCGACGTGAAAGATCGAGACCCGAACTCCTCCTCCCCCTCAATGAACAGTGCAAGTCCAATTTTCAGGTCGTCACCGAGAATGTTGGCGATGGTCTCGAGCGCCGTCAGGTGAACGACGACCCCGGCCTTGTCATCCGCCGAACCGCGACCGTAGAGACGTCCGTCCCGCTCGACAGGTTCGAAGGGCTCGCTCTCCCATATCTGCGCGTCACCCGGAGGCTGAACGTCATGATGGGCGTACAGCAAGACCGTCGGGTAGCCGGGCGCAGGGTCTCGGCGCGCGAGAACGGCAGGTTGCCCGTAGCCGGGCGCATCCGTAAACGGCTCCGTCACAATCTGGACGTCCTCAAAGATTTCCAACGCACGAACTCGCTCAGCGACGAACTCGGCGGAACGGTGAACCTCCTCGGCCGGAAATCCGTCCCACGACACGCTGGGAATTCGGACTAGAGATTTCAACGTCTCTACCGTGTCGGGGAAGGACGCGACGATTCGTGAGTTGATTTCGTCAAGAGAACGAGAGCGATGCGTCATAAAGGTAATCTTAGAAGCACCAATCGAGAGGAACCGTCGTGAACGACTCCGCCGACACTTCGCCAGCCGCCGGCAAAGGACGAGCTACACCGAGCCGCAAAGAGCGTGAAGCCGCCAATAAGCGCCCCCTCGTCGCGTCACGGGCAAAGACCAAGACGACCAAGGAAGACCGTCGCAAGCGAGCCAGCGAACGCCTCGTCGCCCGACAGGGTTACGAAGCTGGCGACGAGCGATACATGCCTGCGCGCGACAAAGGCGCCCAGCGCCGTTTCGTCCGTGACTTCGTTGATGCGCGATACACCGTTGGAGAATTCATGATTCCGTTGATGTTCGCTGTGATCATCGCCACCTTTCTGCCCCAGTACAGCGCGACGGATGGCTCTGGAGCCACACTTCAGCTGACGGTTCTCATTGCTATGTACGGCTTTTTCGTCATCGCCGTCATTGACGCCATGATCTTCAGCAACAAGCTAGTCCGAGTAATGTCGGACAAGTTCGGCGCACCGCGCATCGAAAAAGGACACCGCTGGTACGCGTCGACTCGCGCTTTCCAGTTCCGTCCGCTCAGAGTTCCGAAGCCGCAAGTGACGCGCGGCCAGCACCCGTCATAAACCGCGGGTGAATCCCCTGGCCAACCGTGCCGCCCAGAACGGTCCTTCATACAGGAACGCCGTATAGCCCTGCACGAGAGTTGCGCCAGCGGCGAGTCGATCCGCGACATCCGAAGCCGTCGTGACGCCGCCGACCGCGATAATGCACAAGTCTCCACCCACTCGCGCGCGCAAACGGCGCACGATCTGCGTTGACCGTTCGGCGAGAGGCGGACCCGACAATCCGCCGTCCCCCATCGCGTCGATTTCGGCCGCCGGAGTTGACAGCCCGTCACGGGACAGCGTCGTGTTGGTCGCGATGATCCCGTCGAGTCCGATCTGAAGAACGAGGTCAGCAACAGCGTCGACGGCACTGTCCGTTAGGTCGGGCGCGATCTTCACCAATACGGGAGTATCCCCCGCCTCACGCTTCACGTCACGCAGGAGGGGCTCGAGTTTGTCAATCTCTTGAAGCCCCCGCAGTCCGGGCGTGTTGGGCGACGACACGTTCACAACAAGATAATCGGCAACCGGCACTAACAGTCTGGTTGAGGCAAGATAATCGCCTCGGGCATCGTCGACGTCGACACGTCGACTCTTTCCGATATTGACACCGACAATCGGTCCTCGGCGACGACGAAGCCTGGGCGCGATCGAAACGGCGCCATCGTTGTTGAACCCCATCCGGTTGATCAGGGCGTAATCGGCACGAAGTCGAAACAGACGCGGTCGCGGATTACCCTCCTGCGCATGTGCGGTGACGGTACCGACCTCAACGTGGCCGAACCCCAACCCCCACAGGATTCGATACGCGATTGCGTTCTTGTCGAAACCGGCAGCAAGACCGAACGGCGATTCAAAGTCCAATCCGAGTGTGCGAACCCGCGCCGAGCGAGGGGGTCGCGTGAAGAGGCGAAGAAGTGGGGTGAACCCAAGACGTTGCCCCAGAACCAAAAGTGACACCACGAGTTCGTGGGCATTTTCGGCGTCCATCCGCGCGAAAACGAGACGAAAAAGGGTGCGGTAGATCACGCTGAGTCGCCCTTTGATTCCTCTTCGGCTCGGAGGACGACGATGGCCGATTCGAAGTCGTTGAGGGAATCAAACGCTTGGTACACGCTCGCAAACCGCAAGTACGCGACAAGGTCGATGGTGCGAAGCTCCGGCAAAATCGAAAGGCCAACCTCGTTCGCATCGATTTGCGAAACACCGGTCGCGCGAATACTTTCTTCGACGCGCTGGGCAAGTCCGGCCAAATCCGCGTCCGATACGGGTCGGCCCTGACAGGCTTTGCGGACACCCGCCACAATCTTCTCGCGGGAAAATGCCTCAATCACGCCGTTGCGTTTGATCACCGACAGGCTCGCGGTTTCGAGCGTCGACCAGCGGCCCCCGCAGTCCGGGCATTCCCGCCGACGACGAACCGACAGTCCGTCTTCGGAGGTGCGTGAGTCGATCACACGGGTATCGGTGAAGCGACAAAATGGGCAAAACATGATGTCACCTTTCGCGTCGGGCGAAAACTGCGTTGCCGTGTTTTTCCATGTTACCGTTCGGGAATAATGGGGACGAGAACGCCATTGAGAGGATTGTGACCATCGTGACGCCACAGGAGGCTTTCCTCGCAGCATTTTCCCTGCATCCCGCTGGCGTTGCGGTGATCACGGGACAAATGGACGATGGAACACCCGCCGGTTTTACGGCGACATCACTTGCCTCGTTCTCTGCCACTCCCCCGCGTGCGACCGTCAATATTGCACAACACGCTTCGTCGTATCCTGCAGTCGCGTTGGGCAAAGCCGTCATCCTTCATTTCCTCAGTAGCGACCAAGTCGATATCTCCCGCACAATGGCGGGTGCCTTCCCGCAGCGCTTCACGGGCGATCACTGGGCACCCGGCATGGGGGGTCTCCCCCAACTACACGGCGTGCGCGCCGCTCTTCTTGCCACTGTCGTGGCCGTCACCGAGGTTGGCGACAATGCAACGATCGTCGTGGAAATCAATGACGGCGAGACCCACCCCGATTACCCGCCCCTCGTGTATGTCGATCGCCACTATCACAGCGTCGGCGAGATCGTGGCGGGTTAAACGAAACAGTTGGGGCCGAGAACGCGCTTGAGTTCGCCGTAGAGCGGACCACTCACGGTGACGCGGTGTGGCAGGGTGAACACCTGAACACCCGAGGCATGGCGAAGGCGCAGTTCCACCTCGGCATCCCCCGGATAGCGCTTGAGCACATCGTCCAACTCCGCAATGAGCGTCGTTGTTGAATGTTCCGCGGGAACCTGAACGCGGATGATGGACACCTCCGAGTCGAGGGAAACGTCGAGGTGTTTCATGTTCCGAACCATCATTGAGAGGAACTGTTCGCGCAAACGAACACGCCCACTGATGGCGACCAACGAATCGTTGACGAGTAGCGGACGAAGATCGTCGTATGCCTTTCCCAGAATCGACAATTCGATGGAACCCGACATGTCTTCGAGAACGGCAGAGGCGTATTGCTTCCCCGACGCTCGTGCCGTGCGATGTTCGATGTTGCGCAAAAGCCCTGTGAGCGTGATTACGTCGTCTTCCGACGCTCCCTGCAACTCCCACTCCGTCTCTTCGCCCTCGCTTTCCGCGACTTTAGGGACGGCAATCAGGTCACTGACGTACAACGTCCGGTGGCGTTGAAGAACGACCTCTTGACCGTTCAGAGGGTGGTCAGAGACATACAGCCCCAACATTTCGCGCTCGAATTCCAGTTTGGTCTTGCGAGGCCATTCGGGGCGATCCGGAATCAACTCGACAGGTTGGTCAAAGAGTTCCCCGAAATCAAAACCAACGTCACCTTTCGACGCGTCTTTCTTTTCACGAGTTGCGTCATCGACAACCTTCTCATGGACCTCGATGAGAGCACGGCGAGTGTGACCAAAACAATCGAACGCTCCGGACTTGAATAGCGATTCGATCGTGCGTTTGTTGAGTGCGGGCAACGGAACGCGTGTGAGGAAGTTCTGCACCGAGGTGTACTCGCCGCCCGACTCTCGTTCTGTCGTTACGTGAGAAACCACATTCTCCCCGACGTTCTTGATCGATCCCAGACCGAAACGCACGTCATCACCGACCGCTGTGAAATATAGGTCAGACTCGTTGATGTCAGGGGGGAGAACCGTGACACCCATGCGGCGCGCCTCGACGAGATAGCCGCCCAACTTGTCGCGATCGTCTCCGACCGAGGTGAGAAGTGCCGCGATGAATTCAGCTGGGTAATGGGCTTTGAGATACGCCGTGAAGTAGGCGATTACACCATACGCCGCTGAGTGCGACTTGTTGAACGCGTAATCCGAGAACGGGACGAGGATGTCCCACAGTGTCTTGATGGCTGGCTTGGTGTATCCGCGCTCCAACATTCCCGCCGAAAACAAAGGAAATTCTTTGTCGAGGGTTTCCTTGCTCTTCTTTCCCATCGCGCGACGCAGATTATCGGCCTGACCGAGCGAGTATCCGGCAACCCGCTGGGCGATCTCCATGACCTGTTCTTGATAGACAATGAGCCCATAGGTCGGCCCGAGAATGTCGGCAAGTGATTCGGCGAGCTCCGGGTGGATCGGGGTAATCGCCTGCTGACCTTGTTTGCGCATCGCGTAATTGGTGTGTGATTTCGCGCCCATGGGTCCTGGGCGATACAACGCGAGCACCGCGGAAATGTCCTCGAAATGGTCGGGACACATCTGTTTGAGAAGTTGCCGCATCGGAGGGGAATCGAGTTGGAAGATTCCCAGAGTCTCGCCCGTCGAGAGAAGTTCGTAGACACCCGTGTCATTGAAATCGAGGTCCTCGAGGACGAGGTCAATTCCCCGGTTTCGTTTGATATTGATGAGCGCGTCATCGAGGATGTCGAGGTTTCGAAGTCCAAGAAAGTCCATCTTGATCAGCCCAAGTTTTTCGCAGGTCGGGTAATCGAATTGTGTGATGATCTGACCGTCGTTGTCGCGCATCATGAGTGGCACGATGGCCGCCAACGGGGTGTCCGACATGATGACGCCAGCAGCGTGCACACCCGTGTTTCGCTTGATGTTCTCGATGCCGAGCGCCGTCTCGAAGACAGCTTTCGTGTCCGCAGATTCCTCGATCACGTCGCGGAATTTAGCCGCTTCCTTGAATCGGGGGTTGGCGGTGTCGTACATCTCGGCGAGCGACATGTCGCGGCCCGCGAGCATAGGCGGAACCGCCTTCGACAATTTCTCGCCCATCCCGTAAGGGAAACCCATTACGCGGGAAGCATCCTTGAGCGCTTGTTTTGCTTTGATGATGTTGAATGTCGCGATTTGTGCGACACGGTCAGAGCCGTACTTGCTCGTCACATAGCGCTTGACGTCGTCGCGTCGTCGCGTGGAGAAGTCAATATCGAAGTCGGGCATGGATTCGCGTTCGGGGTTCAGGAACCGTTCAAAGAGCAGTCCGTGTTCAATCGGGTCGAGGTCTGTGATCCGCATCGCGAAGGCGGCAAGAGACCCAGCACCCGAACCTCGACCTGGTCCAACACGCACACCGTTTTCGCGGGCCCATTTGACGAAGTCTGCGACGACGAGGTAGTAGCCGGGAAAACCTTTGCTCGTGACGACGTCAATTTCATATTTCGCACGTTGCTCGATTTCCGGTGTCAGTCCATTCGGATAACGATAGGCCAGACCCGCGACCACTTCGCGCTCAAATGCCGCCGCCTCGGTATCCCCCGCGTCAACAGGGAACTGCGGCATGTGGCTCACCGACGTGTCGAATTCAACGTTGCACCGTTCGGCAATGAGGAGCGTGTTGTCGGCGGCCTCGGGGTGGTCTGGGAACAGAGATCGCATTTGGGCCGCTGACTTGAGATAAAACTCGTCCGCCTCGAACTTGAACCTGCTTTCGTCTGACAGGGTCTTGCCGGATTGAACACACAACAGAGCGGCGTGCGACTTCGCCTCGTGCGCGTGGGTGTAGTGCAGGTCGTTCGTCAACACCAGTGGCAGGTCGAGTTCCTGCGCGAGTCGCAGCAAATCCTTGATTCCGCGGCGTTCGATGGGCAACCCGTGATCCATAATCTCGATGAAGAAATTCTCTTTACCCAGAATGTCGCGCATTGTTGAGGCCGCGAGTTTGGCGCCGTCATAATCGCCCAGACGAATCTTTGTCTGAATCTCACCCGATACACACCCGCTCGTAGCGATGAGCCCCGCGGAGTGCGTGCTGAGAAGTTCGAGGTCGAGCCGGGGTTTGTGGTAAAACCCTTCGATATAGGACGATGTCGACATCGAAAAGAGATTGTGCATGCCCTCGGTTGTCTCACTCAGCAGCGTGAGGTGCGTATACGCTCCGCGAGCGGACACATCGTTCTCGCTCCCATCGGCCCACTGCACGGGCTTCTTGTGGTGTCGGCCTTCAGGAGCGAAGTAGGCCTCGAGCCCGATGATCGCCTTGATATCCCGGTCCTTGGCCTGTTTCCACATCTCGAACGCACCAAACAAGGTCCCGTGGTCGGTCATCGCGATGGCGGGCATGTTCTCTGCAACCGTCGCGTCCAGCAGACTGTCAATTCGTGCCGCGCCGTCGAGCATCGAGTTGTCCGTGTGAACGTGAAGATGGACAAACGAACTCGACACGGACTCTCCTTCTCGCGATTGCGGACTTTCAGTTTAGGTCGGTCGTCGGACGCGACCGTGAGGCGCGTCAGAGAGTTGCGAGAAGTTCCAGCGAATGTGCCAAATCTGGCGCATAGTCGCTCGTGATCTCAAGTTCATCACCCGTCGCGGGGTGATTGAACCGGAGTCGGACGGCGTGCAACCACTGGCGCGTTAGTTCCAGACGCGTCGCGATGATGGGGTTTGCGCCGTAAAGGGAATCGCCGACGAGTGGGTGCCGCTGAGCAGCCATGTGCACACGGATCTGGTGGGTGCGTCCGGTCTCGAGACCCACCGACAAGAGCGTTGCCGTCGGATAAGTGGCGAGAGTGTCAAAGTGCGTGACGGCATGTCGCCCGTCGTGGGTGACCGCGAATTTCCATGCCGAACCCGGGTGACGACCGA
>JBEENB010000028.1:0-11449 GCA_041192365.1 Actinomycetota bacterium
AGGCACGTTTCGACGAACAGAACAACATCACGTGGGCGAGGCAACTCGAGCGCGCGGGAGTGCACGTTGTCTATGGGTTGGTTGGGCTGAAAACCCACTGCAAACTGACCCAGGTGGTTCGCCGAGAGAAGTCGGGGGACATCTCGTACTACTCGCACATCGGAACCGGAAATTACAACCCGAAGACTAGCCGCACTTACGAAGACCTTGGTCTGTTCACGAGCTCGGCCGAGGTCGGTGCCGAACTAACCCGTCTTTTCAACGAACTCAGCGGTTATGCGATTGAAAAGAAATTCAAACGGCTTCTCGTCGCTCCGCGGTATTTGCGGAACGGGTTGCTCAAAAACATTGCCCGGGAAACCGAGGCTGCCCTTGCCGGCGAGACGTCGGGCATCCGCCTCAAAATGAACTCTCTCGTGGACGAAACAATCATCGACGCGCTCTACCGTGCGAGCCGCGCGGGGGTTCCAATCGATGTGTCTGTGCGCGGAATCTGTTCGCTCGTTCCCGGTCGCGCGGGCTTGTCAGAGACGATTCGCGTGCGCAGCGTGCTGGGGCGTTACCTCGAACACTCGCGCATTTACTCGTTCTACAACGGCGGCAAGCCCTCGACCTACATCGGCAGTAGCGACATGATGCATCGAAACCTGGACCGCAGAATCGAAGTTCTCATCAAACTCGAGACCCCAGAACACCTCGAACGAATCGATCACCTCTTCGAATTGCACATGAGCGACTCGTCGTCGACGTGGTCACTCGCAGAGAACGGTGAGTGGACTCGCCACAACGGACTCGCTGGCGAACTCGCTGATATCCAGGACACACTCATGTCTGAATACACGTCCCGAAACTCGCGGGGCAAGAACAAGTGAGCAAGCCCGAACCGATCGTCGCGGCGGGCGCCGTCCCGTGGCGCGTCGTCAACGGGAAATTGCAGGTTCTCGTCGTCTACCGCAAACAGCACCGGGATGTGTCGATTCCCAAGGGAAAAGTCGACCCGGGCGAGACGCTTCCCCACACCGCAGTCCGCGAAATCTTCGAAGAGACCGGCTTGAAAGTCAACCTCGGGCCGTCGCTGGGCTCAGTCCACTACATTCAATCGTCGAACGGCAAACCAAAGACTGTCCACTACTGGGCGGCGGAAGTCGACCCCGTCGCCGAAGCCAAGTCCAAATTCGTGTCGAACGACGAAATCTTCGCCATTGAGTGGCTCAGTGCGAAGAAAGCAATCGCTGCGTTGACTTACGAGCACGACCGCGAACTGATCGACGATGTGCGGTCTCTCTGGAAATCGGGTTCGATGGATACCTTTCCGCTCATCGTTGCCCGCCACGGCAAAGCAACCGCGCACGAAAACTGGGACGGACTCGATTCGCTTCGTCCGCTTGCAGCCCACGGCATGCAGCAGTCTCGCGACATCGCGGGCGGTCTCGCCGCGTTTGGGCCCACCGCGATCATTTCGTCACCCGCGATTCGTTGTCTACAGACGATCGCGCCGTTGTCCTACAAACTGGGGATGGAGATTCGCGAGTCGGGCAAGATCTCGCAAGACAAGTGGACGAGCGAGGGCGACCGCGTTGTCGACTTCGTGAGTTCGCGCTTGCGGAAAGCGGTTCCCGCGGTGATGTGTTCACACGGACCCGTCATTCCACAAATCGTGAGCGAAATCATCTCGCGGACGGGTGGTGTTGTGACCGATGACGCACGCCGGGCAGCGTCACTCGGAACCGGAGACTTCGCGGTGTTCCACATCGCCAAGAGCGAACGAGGATTCCGGCTCGTGTCGATTGAGACTCACACCGCCCCGTAAAAAGTGTCGGGCCGTGGGTTACGCCTCTCGGCACGTTGCCACTCGCGGTGGCTCATAATTAATGGAACCCGGGGAATCCGCACGACCCGACTGTTCTAGTGTACGAGCCTCGGCAAATCGTGTGGCTAGTTGAGTTTGTTTGCCCGCGCAAGAACCGAACTCGCCTGCAGATCCAGGGCGAAGTCGGCGAGGGTCACCGCTCGCTCGAGGAGGGCGCTCGTCCCGATTTCCGTCCCGGCGACAAGGGTGGTCACGCCGTGTGCCTCGATTCGGCAATACGCGGCCGCGCGTTCGAGGGCATCGGAAAGTTCTCCGACAAATGCTCCGCGCAGGATTTCATCAGCAAGATCGCGAATGTCGTCGGGCCCGGTCGGCTGTCGAGCGCCAGCGACAACCTCGTCGATCGTGTTCAAGTCGTTCACACCCCGTTGGTAGGCGTGGGCGGCCGTGTCCGGGTCATTGACGATACTCGCGTGAACGACATAGAGTCGCCACAGCGCACCGGGCAACGAATGAGCCGGTGCCGCGGCCCACAGTTCGGCAAGTTCTCCAACGCCGTATTCGCTCGTGTACGCCAGCAATCGCTGGAGGACCTCGGCGCTGCCGTTGTCCCTGACCCGCGCGACGAGCGCCGTGGCTGTGTCGTGCGCAATCTGAAGTTTCAGAGCCGGGTCCATTGCCCCCTCGAGTTGGTCGAACGTGCTCGGTTCAACGGCGACGGGTCGGCGGGGTCTGTTCACAATCCTCAACGATAGGTGACGTCACAACGATCCAGCCCCACAACCTTCGGTATCGTCTAACTCGTGAGCACTAAAACCCCCGCTGACGGCCGCAAGCGCCAGGCTTTGTGGGCGATGACGGCCACGGTGCTCGGTGCAATCGTACTCAGCGCCATCGCGTTCACGTTGCGCGCGCAGCCTGCGGTGCAGGATTTTCTGGTTCGCTATCCGGGTGTGATCACTCCGACACCCGACGCACCGACGGGCATTCCGGTGTGGCTCAACGTGACGCACTTCCTCAACATGCTTTTCCTCATGCTGATCATCCGCACCGCCCTGTCGATTCGTTCGAAGAAGCGCCCGCCAGCGTTCGTCACTCCGCGCCGCGGCGTGCTCGGCCAGCCTCCGCGCCGCATCGGCATCAATGTCTGGCTGCACAACACCGTCGACCTGCTCTGGATGCTCAATGGCGTCGTCTACATCGTGCTTTTGTTCGCGACCGGCCAGTGGGTCCGGATTGTGCCGACCACCTGGGACGTCATTCCCAACGCGGTGTCGGCTGCGCTTCAATACCTCACGTTCACCTGGCCGCTCGAGAACCCGTGGGTTGTCTACAACAGCCTGCAGATGCTCTCGTATTTTGGAGTGGTATTTGTGCTTGCACCGCTTGCGATAGTTACCGGCGTAAGGCTGTCTTCCGCTTGGCCTCTGGACGCGCCTCGGTTGAATCGCGCGCTGCCCGAGCGTCCTATCCGTCGCCTACACAACATCGTGTTGTTCGCCTTCATGGCATTCATTGTGGTCCATGTCAGTCTTGTTCTCTTCACCGGCGCAGTGCTGAACCTCAACGTGATGTTCGCAGCACGAAACGATTTGAGTTACGTTGGCACCATCATCTTCATCGCCGCGCTCGCGGTGCTAACGGGGGTCTGGTTTGCGCTGACTGACTCGGTACAGAAGAAACTCGCCCGTTTGAGCGGCGAGGTCAGCTAGCGAGAATCTCGTTTGAGCCGTTGATGAACCACTGGTTCTGGGATAGGGCGTCACCTCTGGTTTGACGGGGTCGCAACCAGTCGGACAATTTACCCTGGAGCAGGCCGGAAAAGCATTATGGGCTGGTTCGAGTTCCCTATTTGCTGCCAGATGTGGAAGATGTCTTCGAGGCACTTCCGTTTCGCGGTCACGCCGAGGGGCTCGAGCGCAATGGTGCAAACCCTAGGTAGGCCTAAACGAATCGTGGGCCTCGGATTGTGAGTGCTTGAGCATGACATGTTGGAGCACCGAATACTCGTGGAGTGCTTCCGCGCTCATGTCCTTGCCAAAGCCACTTCCTTTGACACCACCGTGTGGCGCTTCAGAAGCGATGGGTAGGTGGTCATTTACCCAGGTAACTCCGGCTTCAATGGAGCCCGACACGCGTAATGCCCGACCCACGTCTGCCGTCCATACTGACGAGGCAAGACCGTAGGCAGAATCGTTGGCCAACGCAATGGCCTCCTCCTCGGTGCTAAAGGGGATAGCAACCAAAACAGGTCCAAAGATTTCCCGTTGAACCGCCTCATCCGTTTGCGCAAGTCCAGTGATCAGTGTCGGCTCAAAGTAATAGCCATCTCCTGGCACAGACCTTCCCCCCGCGTGAATCGTCGCTCCACGGGCACGAGCCTCGTCCACGAACGCCTGGACACGCGCCCGGTGGGCTTCAGAAATGAGGGGCCCTATGTCGGTGGACTCGTCCTCTGGGGAACCGACCTTGATTGCGGTCATGACTGCGGCGAGCTCAACGACAGCGGCATCAAAAACTGCCTGGTCGATGTAGCAGCGGGTTGCGGCGGTGCAGTCTTGACCGCTGTTATACGTTGCGCCGAGCGCGAGCGCTCGTGCCATATCGGCGAGGTTCGCGTCGTCAAACACAATGGCCGGAGCTTTTCCGCCCAGTTCGAGGTGGACTCGCTTTGTTGTCTTAGAGGCCAGCTCCATGACGCGCGAGCCTGTGGTGCTCGAACCGGTGACCGACACCATCGAAACGGCAGGGTGACTGGCGAGTAGCTCACCGACATCACCGCCGCCAGTGACAATATTGAGCACTCCTGCGGGTAAACCGGCCTCGAGGGCGAGCTCACCGAGGCGCAGTGTTGTCGAAGGAGTTTGCGGAGCGGGTTTGAGAACAACAGTGTTGCCAGCCGCAAGAGCGGGGCCAAACTTCCAAATGGCCATGATCAAAGGAAAATTCCAGGGAGCAATCCCAGCAACGACACCGAGCGGCCGTCGAATGAGGATTGAGGTGTAGCCCTTGGTGAGGGTTGCCGCTCCCGTCCCCTCGAGCGAACGCGCAGCTCCGGCAAAGAATCGGAGGTTATCTACCCCGAACGGGATTTCGCCATCGCGCACCACCGAAACGGGCTTACCTGTTTCACGGACCTCACACCGGGTGAGCGTTTCGCTGTCTGCCTCGATGAGGTCAGCAAACCGAAGAAGCACTTGAGAGCGTTGCCCGGGCGTACGATCCTTCCACTCGGGGAAGGCAGCCTGGGCCGCATCGACCGCGTCGTTGACCTGACTCAACGAGGTTGCTCGATAGGGAAAGACATCGCCAGATCGCGCTGGGTTGATGCGCACAATCTCTTCTCCGGCTCCCGCTACTCGGGTACCGGCAATGAGAGCCTGAAAGTCGATGGAGTTGCCCTTCACTAGCTGTTGAACCCCACTTTGAGGGACTCGAGAAGCCTCAACCATAGGTTTCGTCGTCCCGTCTCGTCCTCTTTGACCAGTGACCACCTGGTGAACTGCACAAGCGGATAACGGAAGGGTTCGGGCGGGAACGGTAGTGGCTTTTGCGCCACCATCTCGAGACTTCTCAGGGGCGACGACGTGTCATCCAACAGATCAAGTGCGACTGTAGCGCCGAACCTGGACGATCCTGTGCCAAGGCCAGTGAAGCCCAGTGCCGAGGCCACTCGACCCCCGAGCGCTGTCGAAAAGTAGGGGGTGAAGCGGGATGTCGAGTCAATGACACCAGCCCACTGGTATTCAAACCTGACCCCCTCCAGCTGGGGGAAGGTGTCGAAAAAATGCTTGGCGAGGAGGGTGTGTGATGCGTCTCGCACTTCGCGACGTGGCGAAGAGTCATCTCCGAAATAGTAGTTTGCGTCATACCCGCCCCACACAATACGGTTGTCGGCAGTTTTCCGGTAGTAGTGGAACTGGTTGCCGAGGTCGGTAAGCCCCTGGGATTCTCGCCAGCGAAGTGAGTCAAGGTGACCGGCAGACAGCGGTTCGGTGGCGAGCACATGGTCAAACAGCGGCAACACGCGCGCCTTTATTCCCCCGACCAGCGGGGAAAAGACGCTGGTGGCAAGGACCGCCTTGTGAGCGCGGAGGCGCCCCTGTGGCGCGACCAAGTCAAGCCCGGTTCGACGTGCCTGAAGAGCAGCAATTGGGGAGTGCTGGTAGAAGCGCACCCCGAGGTCCTGCGCAACTCGGACCATCCCAACCAGCATTTTTACCGGGTGAAACAGTCCACTCCCTGTTCTCACCCGAACACCTCCCAAATATGTCGGAGAAGCAACATCTTCTCGCATTTGCTCGGCGTCGAGTAACTCGGCCGCTTCCCCGAAACGGGTATTGATCTCGTATACGGCTTTCAGATGCTCCGCTTGAACAGGAGTGACCGCGATCGCAGTCTTGCCGCAATCAGACCATTCTGCATCGATGCCGTAGTCAGAGATAAACGCACGTATTTGACGCATGTTTTCTCGCCCGAGCTCGACAAGAGTTGCCATGTCATCCGGCCACATGGCCTGACCGTGGGCGTGCCCGTGGGTCAGGCTTTCAGAAATGAAGCCGCCGTTTCGAGATGACGCGGCATGGCCGAGGGTGTCTTTCTCCACGACGACCACGTCGCGCTCGGGCTGACGGGTTTTGGCCAGTATCGCCGTCCATAACCCGGTGAACCCCGAGCCAACAACGGCCAGGTCCGTTTTTTGCTCGCCCGTGAGAGTAGGGAAATCCCAGTCGGTGGGAAACGCCTGAGTCCAGACAGACTGGCGCGTGGCATCGGCCAGGGATTTCTCCACCTCAGGAGGCACGAACTACCACTCCTGTGTCGCCTGCCCATGAAATCTTCGTGGCGTCGCCGACACGGGGGACCTCAGAATTTCCCACCAGATACTTCACCGGAGTTTCCAGGCCACACTCGGCAACGACCAAACAGTTTGGCCCATAAAAATTGGTACTGATTACCGTTCCCGTGATTGCCCCGGCTGGGGTTTGTGAGATGTCCTCCGGGCGAAGCATCAGCCATATCTCGGCGCCGTCTTCGGAGGGAAGTGAGCAGGGCACCTTGACGCCGTTGGTCAGGTGGAGGCGGCCAGAGGAGAGGTGGCCGCGGAGCAGCGTGCTCGTGCCGATGAAGTTGGCGACGAACGGGTTACCGGGGTTTTTGTACAACTCCACGGGAGTTGCCACCTGCTCGACTCGCCCCTGATCCATGACCGCGATACGGTCTGCCATTGACATCGCTTCTTCCTGGTCGTGGGTGACCACCACGAAAGTGATTCCCACCTCGTGCTGGAGGCGCTTTAGTTCCAACTGCATATCCTCCCGCACCTTGCGATCCAGTGCCGACAGGGGTTCGTCGAGGAGAAGAATTTTGGGCCGCTTCACAATGGCTCGAGCGAGAGCAACCCGTTGTTTTTGGCCCCCGGACAGTTGGTGAGTCCTGCGTGTTGCCATGTCCCCCAGACCTACCGTCGCCAGCAGCGAGGTCACCCTCTCGACAATCTCACCCTGCGGGCGCTTTTCTCTGCGCAACCCGTAGGCGACATTGTCAAAGACGGTCATGTGCGGAAAGAGCGCGTAGGACTGGAACATCAAGTTCACAGGCCTCTCATTGGGGGGCACGTCGGCGACATCCTGGCCATCGAGGACAATCTGCCCCGAGTCGAGAGATTCGAATCCGGCGAGCGCGCGCAACAGAGTGGTCTTGCCACTGCCCGATGGTCCGAGGATTGCAAAAAACTCGTTGGTGTGGATTTGGAGACTGACGTTGTCTAGAGCCGCAAGCTGGTCGAACGCTTTGGACACATTGTGGATATCAAGGAGGACTGTCATATCGATTGACTCAACTTCACAGAGCGTTGGCTAATAAGGACGATGGCGACGCTGAACAACAAGACAAGGCTGGCGAGGGCATTGATTTCCGGCGTCACGCCAAAGCGCACCATCGAGTAAATCACAATCGGCAGGGTCGGTGTGCTTGGGCCGTTGGTAAAGAACGTAATCACAAACTCATCGAACGACAGGGTGAACGCCAACAGCGCCCCCGCGATAATGGCCGGCATCAGGCTGGGCACCGTAACACGGAAGAACACCCCTCGTGGGGTATCCCCCAAATCAAGGGCTGCCTCTTCGAGGGCGGGATCAATTTGGAGGATGCGTCCGCGGGCAATGGCTGCGACAAATGCCATACAAAAAATCGTGTGGCTGAGAATCACCGTGGTCAGGCCAAGTGGAAAGCTGATGGCGCTAAAAAGTGCCAGCAGGCCGATGGCCAGGGCGAGGTCGGGAATAATCGCTGGTGCCAGCGCCAACGCCTGAACCGCGGACGACGTCGAGTGTCGGGTGATGCCAATGGCCAACAGCACCCCGAGGACAACGGAGAGAATCATCGTCGACACGCCAACGATGAGGGAATTTCGAAGGCCCTCAAGCACACTGGCGTTGGCGAACAGTTCCGAGTACCACCTAGTGCTAAACCCGGTCCACTGGAAAGGAATCTTGGAGGCGTTGAACGACATCACAATGACGATGGCGATGGGGGCATACAGAAAGAAACACACGGCTGCAAGGACCCAGCCAAGTTTGCCGACACCCGTCATCGTCAGCCCTGCCCGAGAACTCGTTTAGTGATGCGCGCCTGCAGAGCAAACAACAGCACCAACATAACCACCATGGCCATTGCCAGAACGGATCCAAAAGGCCAATCTCGAGCTTTCAAGAACTGGTCGCGAATGAGGTTCCCCACCATGACCGTCTTTCCCCCACCAAGCAGCTCGGGAACAATGAAGTTACCGACACTAGGCACGAACACGAAGACGCAACCCACCAGAGTTCCGGGAATGGCCAGGGGAAAAACTACCTGCCGGAGAGCAGTGAACCTGCTTGCGCCGAGGTCAATGGCCGCCTCGCGAAGGCTCGGGTCGATGCGGGAGAGCGCTGCATAGATTGGCAACACCATGAGTGGCAGGTAGGCGTAGAGCAAGCCCATGACCACGGCGCCAGGCGTGTAGAGCAACGCCAGCGGGTCGGAAATGATTCCAAGCCCCAGTAATCCCTGGTTCAGAAGACCTTCTGAGCTCAGAAGGACAATCCAGGCATAGGTCCGGATCAGGAAGTTTGTCCAGAAGGGAAGAATAACCAGGACCAGAGCAATGTTTTGATGCTGCGGCTGAAGTTTCGTGATGGCTAGCGCAGTGGGAAAGCCAATTAGAAGAGCGAGCAGGGTAACAGTGGAAGAAAGGGCAACTGAAGTGCCGAGGATTCCGACGTACAGGCTATCCAGGGCGCGAGCGAAGTTGTCGAGGGTCAGAGAATAAACGATCCCGCCGTACTGGCCCCTTTGGAAAAACGAATAGGTCGCGATGATGGCGATGGGTAGCACCATGAATGCAATGACATACCCCATCGCGGGGTAGAGAAAAATTCCCCGTGCGAAACGGGCGTGGCGCGTCTTGACGCCACGCCCGCTCGCACTAGTGTCCGTGGAGACCAATTAGCCGGAAGTGATTTCGGTTGCCAGCCGGGTGTAAAGCGCAGCGGCGTTTCCAAGGTCAACCAAACCTTCGTAGCTGAGCAGTTGTGCAGCGGTGAAGCCCATGTTCGGGAAGTCCCCGACAAGACCCGGCAAGACCGCATCCATGGCGGCCTGATTGGGAACTTTGTAGAGGATGTTTTCCGCGACCCAGGCGTGGTTTGTCGGTTCGAGGATGAAGTTGATGAAGGCGTGAGCTGCTTCCTTGTTCTTCGACGACTTCAACACCACCATCGTGTCTACCCACAGGTCGCTTCCCTCAGAGGGGACCACGAATTTGATGTCGGGGTTCTCAATGGTGCCGTAGTTGCACCATCCGTCCCATGCGACAGTCATCACCGCTTCACCGCTGACAAGGCGGCTATAGAAGGTGGTGTCGTCGTAGGCGAGGAGGTTGCCCTTCGCCTCGAGGAGAAGGTCTTTCACCTCGTTCATTTCACCCTCATCTTGCGTGTTTACCGAGTAACCCAACGCCTTTTGCGCGGGCAGCATCAGCCAACGCTCGGTGGCGAGCGCGGTTACCTTGCCCTTGTACATGTCGTCCGGACGCAAAAGGTCCATCCAACTGGTGGGCTCGTTCCCTGCCATCAAGTCACTCCGGTAACAGATTCCCGTGGTTCCCCACGCGTAGGGCACAGAGAACTTGTTGCCCGGGTCGTAGGAGAGATTGTCCGCTTCTGGGGCGAGGTTCGCAAGGTTCGGTATCAGCGACTTGTCCAGTTCGTAGATGAGATCCTGGTTGGCTAGTGCCTGGGCAAACTGACCAGAGACGAAGGCGACGTCAATACCGGAGTCGCCCCCCGCAGTCAGTTTGGCCATAATCTCTTCGTTGGTGGCGTGGTTGGTAATCGTCATCGACGACCCCACTGCCTCTTCAAACGCCGTCGCGAGATCTTCTGGGTAGTAACCTGCCCAGTTGCTGACAACGAGATTTTGCGCGCTCAGGTCTGCGTTGGGGTCGAGTGGATCGCTCCCGCCACCCGTGGCGCAGGCTCCCAGAAACAGTGTGGATCCCACAAGAACGGAGAGACTGATAGTTGTCCTGCTCATATACCTGCTCCAATCAGTTCGGATTGAGTGTTTTGCCAATCGTATAGTTAAAGCTGTGGACTTTCTAGACCACTAGCAACTAAAGCACGGCACGACATATGGCCACGTTCCGTCACCATCACCCGTGAGCAATGTAGCGGGATGTGGCTTTTCTTTGGCATGATAGAAGCCACGATGAAGCGCACCTAACCTTCGGACAGGTGTGCCGTAATTCACGATGACGTGACAAGACGGGAGTACCCCTATGGCCGAGAAGTTGACTGTTCTTTTCCTCCCCGAGTCCGCCTACGGGCCAACAAACCAGTGCATTGGCCTCGGGCACAAGCTGTTGCAGCGGGGCCACCGTGTGGTGTTCGCCGCGGAATCGTCGTGGAAGGGAAAGCTCGAAGCTTTGGGGTTTGTCGAAGACTTGGTCGACTTGGCACCCCCTCCAGCCGACGGTGACGACCAGGATGCCGGACAGTTTTGGAAAGACTTCATCCGCGAGACAGCCCCAGAGTTCCGAAAGCCCACCATCGAGCAGTTGGATACTTTTGTCAAGCCCACCTGGCAGGCCCTCATCGACGGAGCAATGTATTGCGAACCACAGTTGAAGGCGATCATGGAGCGGGTCAAGCCCGACGTAGTGGTCGAAGACAACGTTCTGTGTTTCCCAGCCCTAATGACCTCAGGAGCACCATTTGTTCGGATTGTCTCCTGTAATCCCCTGGAAATGAGGGGGCCAGACATCGCCCCGACGTTCTCGGGGTACGCGCAGGATAACAAGGGGCCCTGGCCAGCGTTTATCGACCAATACCGCAGCACCCACTTCGAGATGTGGAGCGCCTTCAACGAGTGGGTACAGCAGCAGGGCGCACCAGCTCTGCCCGAGCTCGAGTTTATCCACGAGTCTGAGGCGGCAAACCTCTATGTCTACCCCAAAGAAGCCGATTACACAGATGTTCGGCCACTCGATGACACCTGGCACCGCATGGATTCGAGCGTGCGGGAAACGGACGACAACTACCAACTACCAGAGAAGGTGCGCAACCGCCCAGAGGGCTCAGCTCTCATCTACCTGTC
>JBEENB010000029.1:0-11207 GCA_041192365.1 Actinomycetota bacterium
ACATTCACGAGAACCTTTGTCGGCGTAGGGCGAGCGGGGCTTGAACCCGCGACCGACGGATTATGAGTCCGCTGCTCTAACCAGCTGAGCTATCGCCCCGAGACCACCAGCCTACCGAGCGCGATTACGCACCGCGGTAAATCTGCTCGAACCGGTCGAGAGTCGTAGCAATGTCGTGGTCGGACACAATCGCGAGCGAAGCACGTTGGTAGGCGCGGTACTCACGGTTGGAACTGTCGAGAATCCGTGCGATTGAGTCCGCGAGCCCCGAAATGTCGCGAGTCTCGTACAGGTAACCGTTGTCGCCGTCGTGAACCAGATGAGGCAGTGCCATCGCATTTGCCGCAACGATCGGAAGACCGCTCGCCATAGCCTCCATCGTTGCTATCGATTGCAATTCGGCGATCGACGGCATCACGAACACGGCAGCTTCGGACAACAATGTCCGCAACGTGTTCTCGTCGACATGGCCCAGGAACGCGACACGATCCGCGATTCCGTTGTCACGCGCAATCTTTTCGAGCCGCCCTTGGTCGTCGCCAGATCCCGCGATGACGACACGCAGAGCACCTTTCGGGAATCGCGCAAGGGCAAACAACAGTTCTTCAATTCGCTTCTCCTGCTGCACTCGGCCGAGGAACATCGCGTAGGGGTCTTTGCGCTTGCCCAAAATCGGGCGATAGTTCGAGATATCGAGCCCGCACGAAATCGCGTGGACACCAGATCGGTGAACGGCTCGTTCCAAATACTCGGCCGCTTTCCGCGTGGGCGTCGTCGCTTCGTCGACCATTGCGTAGGTCTTCATCGCGACCTTCCAGAGGCTGCGAGTCAACCAATCGATGCCGAATTGGGGCAACGGGAGAAACTGCGCCGCGTTCTCGGGCATGAAATGGTTCGTGGCGATTACCCGAATGCCTTTGTCGTGCGCTTCGCGAACGAGTCCCCATCCAACGTTGATGTGCGACTGGATGTGAACGACGTCGGGTTTCACCTCATCCAGAATCTCTCGGGTGTCGGGGCGGACCTCCCAGGGCAAGGCAAATCGTGCCCAGGGATGATTGAACCAACTCCATGAGCGCAGTCGATAAACCTCGAGGTCGACTCCGTCGTGGCTTTCGATTCGAGGTCCGAATTTTTCGTCCGGTGACGGGGCAACGATAACAACTCGGTGTCCGCGCCCGACGAGACCGACCGCGAGGCGTTCGGCGAATTTCGCCGCTCCGTTCACATCAGGCGGAAAAGTGTCCGCGCCGATGAGGATAGTCAGTCGTTTGCCCACCATAACTATCGCTGCGGCTATCGCATTGTCTGTGGATGGTGGCGTGCGAGCAGAACAACGCCAATGACGGACAGTGCTCCACCCGTGGCGATACCAGCCAGCGCGAAAGGCGGGAACCGATCGGCTTCCCCGAGCACCGTGATCGCAATAGCCACGGCAACAAGCGGATCGATGACGGTTAACCCCGCAATTACGAGGTCTGGCGAGCCAACTGAATACGCGGTTTGAACGAAGTATCCCCCTAGTAGTGCGGCAACGATGATTCCGGCCAGACAAAGAATCATGAAGGCGTCGACCTGGTTGGATTGCCAACGATTGATAAGGACCTTGGTGATGGTAACCACGAATCCGAAGAGCGTCCCCGCTGAAACGATGTAGAACATCGCGCGAAGGCGCTGACGAAAAATCAGGAACGCGGCCACGATGACAGCAATCACCGCAGCAAGTAGCCACATTATGAACAAAAGCTGTTCTTCTGACAATGCGCGCTCAAAGGCGTAGACCGCCGAAAAACCGACGAATATTGCGATACCAAGAACGGCCAGGGCGATGCTCCCCCGGACCCGAGCATCGGGCGCGATTCCGTTGACGCGCGAATTGATGACGTTAGTCAGCACCATTGCGACCACACCGAGCGGCTGAACCACAATGAGAGGTGCGAATGCGAGGGAAATCAATTGGATGACAATCGCGAGCGTGAGGAGAAGGGTTCCGAGCACCCATGATGGTCGACGAATCAGCAACATCAGCTGGCCAGCCGAAAGCCCCGATTTGGCGCCGACACCGTGTGTTCCGTCGACCTTCGACACGCCGCGGTGCTGTAGCTGTGCACCAATCGACAGAAAAACCGCACCGAGCAGTGCAATCGGGATTCCAATTGCCTGATACGGGGTGAGGGAGATCTGTCCAACCAGATTCGAAAGTTGGTCGTTCACCTCTCTAGGCTACCGACATTAGGCTAATTGAGTGCGTATTCGGGACATCGTCATCACGGGAAATCCGGTGCTTCATCGCCCGTGCGCCCGGGTAGAGCACATTGATGACGGCGTGAAAGAACTGGTGCAGGACATGTTTGCCACCATGGAACTCGCTCCGGGCGTCGGACTGGCTGCCTCGCAAGTCGGAGTCGACCTCGCCCTGTTCGTGTACGACTGGGTTGACGACGACGATGTGCAACACCGCGGTGTTGCCATCAACCCGACGTTGTTGATGGAGCCGGCTCCCGTCGGCCCGCTCGATGAAGAGGAGGAACTCGAGGGGTGCTTATCTGTCCCCGGCGAACGGTTCCCCCTCCGTCGAAGTGACCGTGTCACCCTCACCGCCACCGACCTTGATGGCAACGAGTTCACGATTCATGCGGATGGCTGGCTTGCCCGGATTTTTCAACACGAATACGACCACGTGCTGGGAGTGCTCTACATCGACCGATTAGTCGAGCCGCATCGCAGCGAGGCGCGCGATGCGATTGACCAAATCGGGTGGGGCGTTCCGGGGTTTTCGTGGCTTCCGGGCCGCGACCATCTCGAAGACTAAGCAGCCCATCCCATCGCACGAAGCGCGGCCGCGGCTGCGGCTGCGGCGAGTACGACCACGATGAACGGGGCGCGAATCCGAAGCAACACCGCACCAACAGCCAGTGCGGCGAGCCGTGCGTCAACGACGATTGCGCTCCCGATCGCCGCGGTCTGAGTCACCACGAGTGACGCGAGAAGCGCTACCGTCAGTACATCGCTGATCCGCTGGATTCTGGGGTGCGCGGCGACGCTTGCCGGCACAAGATAGCCCAGCAGTTTCGTGCCCAACACCACGGCAGAGGCAATCAGAATCGTGGTCCACAGAGTCACGCGTGCCTCCGTTCCGCAAGCAACGCCATGACAACTCCGGCGCCGGCGGCAATCAGGACGGGTAAACCAGCTGGTGCCGTCGGCACGGTCAGCACCGTGATGACGGCGGCAACAGCGGCGACGGCGGCGGGCTGACGGGATTGAATCCGAGGCCAGAGCAATCCGAGGAATGCGGCGGCGGCGGCGGCATCCAATCCCCACGTCCGCGGATCACCCAGCGCGTCTCCCAGGATTGCACCCGCGGCGGTCATGGCGTTCCATCCGACGAAAATCGCGGCACCCGTGAGCCAGAAACCGATTCGCTGGGCACGCGACTCGGTTTGCGCGATGGCGACCGCGGTGCTCTCGTCAATTGTCCAGTGGCCAGCTAAAAGTCGCTTCCAGAAACCGGGCCCGACCACCGATGACATTCGGACCGCATAGAGCCCGTTTCGCACACCCAGGAGCCCGGCTGCGGTGATGATACTGAGTCCCGGCGCTCCGGTTGCCGCGAGACCGATGACCGCGAACTGCGAGCCCCCCGAGAACATGAACAGCGACAACACTTGGGTCTGCCAAAAATCGAGCCCCGAGGCCACCGCGAGCGCCCCGAATGAAATGCCGTACAAGGACACCGCTCCGGCAACGCCGAGAGACATGCTCACTGTCGCCCGCACGGCGGGTGAGGTCACGATTCGGTCTCAGGTTGTTTCGGGTCGGTCGCGTATCGCAACATCGGGAACGACGCGGTGATCGTGAAACCGACTCCCGGTACACGCTGAGTGTGGATGATTCCTTCGAATGCCTCGGCTCGGCTCTTCATCTCGAGCAGCCCGCGTCCCGTGCTGTTTTCGATGAGCGCTTCCTGGTCGCTTTCGATGGTCACGCCTTCAGGAACGGGTTCGCCGGCTTTGAGCGCTCGTCTCGTCGCGGCCCGCTCGCCGTCATCGTTAATGGCAATTGATAGTCCGTGCGGACCCCAGGTCATGAGCACGTCTACCTCGGTTCCTATACCACCGTGGATTCGAGCATTGTCGATAGCTTCGGTGATGATGCGAAACAGTGCGAGTTCCGCCGATTGCGACATAACGAAGCGGTCGCCCGTTTCTCGGATGTTGACAATAAGTCCCAGTTCTTCGGCCTCGGCAAAGAGCTGCGTGATGGAATCCAACGTGGGCCAATCCTCGACCGATTCGTACCCTTGTCCCGCGAGGTCCATCGCGCGGCGCATGTCGTCAAGAGCGGTTTTTGCGGTCTCGGACAACAGTAGCGAATGACGTTTTAGTGCCGGGCGGTCTTTGATCGAGAGAAATGCCGCACTCTCTGAGCGAGCAAGCAATTGAACCAAGGAACGAGTAACGATGGCCTGATGTTCATGAATGATGCGCAGGCGATCGGCCAATTCCGCGGCACGAAGCCTCGCTTCTGTTTGGCCGACCGACGGGGTTGCCGACAGCGAAACCGACGACCGTGATACGGTTCCCTTGCGTGTCTGCCCGAAGAAATAAATCGCCCCTGCGACCGCGATCACCGCGATGACGGCGAGTAGCGTATCCAGCGGTGACCAGGTGCCCATTGCTTCTCCTTGGAGGTGATTCTCCGAGCTCATTGCCCTAGGTGTTTGGCTCCCCGACTTGGACTCGAACCAAGAACCTATCGGTTAACAGCCGATTGCTCTGCCAATTGAGCTATCGAGGAAGGTGTCATTACTATACCAAAACTCTCGGGCTCAATAACCTGCCCGAGAGTCAACAATACCGATAAAAGGGGTCCCCGCGAGGAACGCTCTGACGTTCCGTTCGATGCGCGTGCCGAGCAGGTGGGCGGTCATGAGCGGGGTATCCGCCGAGTGAGACGTGATAACGCACCGCGGTATCTGCCATAGCGGGTGGTCGGCGGGCAGGGGCTCGGGATCGCTGACATCGAGCCCCGCTCCCCACAATTGATCGGCGTTGAGCGCCGCCACGAGCGCGTCCTGATCGAGCAGAGCACCACGAGCGATGTTGACCAGCACGGCGTGACGGGGCAGAAGGGACAACTCGGTTGCACCAATGATGTGATGGGTCTCGGCGGTCGCCGCTGCCGCCAAAATCAGCACATCAGCGGACGGCAACACCGCGTGCAATTCGTGTGCAGTGACCGTGTGGGTCGCTCCCGGAAGTGGGTGGTGAGACCGCCGCACGACCGTTGTGGTGACACGGAAAGGCTCGAGAAGTCGAAGCAGTTCGGTTGTGATTCCGCCCGCGCCCAGAATGACCATGTGGTTGCCGTAGAGCGACAATCCGGTTCGCTCTTTTTGCCACGCGGCGTCTCGTGATTTTGAGGGCAACTCCCGCTGTAGGGCGAGCGCGAGCGCGAACGCGTGTTCCGCCACCGGCTCGGCGTACGAGCCCTTTGCCGATGTAAATACCGGGGCCGTGTCATGGTCAATCGCGGCAAAAATGTCCCGAAAACCGTCAACACCGGCCCACGGAAGCTGCACCCATTCGATTCCGGGGTGGCTCTCTAAAATTTGGGTCAACTCGTCAGCACGCTTTTCGCTGAGCCAGACCAGTCCTCGCGTGTCTTTCGACAACGGGGAAACCGTTCCTCCGCCCGCTTCGACCGCAGCAACGAACATTGCGTTCTGCATCGGTTCGACGGCAATCGGGCCAGGAATCGGGGATCGGTGAGGAGCAGTCGGTGACGAGCCGGGCAGGTCGCGGTGCTGTTCATGGCGATCGGGTGCGATAGACACGGGATTATTCGACCTTCAGGGTTCGGCGACGCACCTCGAGTTCCGAGATACGTTGTTGCAACACGCCGTGCTCGGGATCGCCCTCGGGGGTGCGTTGCAGGACGCTGTGCAATTCGTCGCGTTGGCGGATGATGTCCGCCTCAATCAGAGCGGATGCGACATCGACCACATAGTTGGCGATGTTGACGCTCGTGCGTCGTTCCTCTTCCGCGACACGGGCGATAACTGCCGCATCGTCTTCGATTCGCGACTTGGCGATGGTGACTCGCCTCACCGGGATGTCAACCATGGCGAGTTCCGACACGAGCGGGCGCAATTCCTCGCCAGCCTCGTCGATTACCCGCGAAATCCAGTTCGGGGATGCGAAATCTGAGAAAACGGTCACCATCGCGCTGCGAATGCGACTGAGCGAAGGGTTGGTGAAGTGGCACGCAACGATGTCCCCCGCGCGGGACAGCCCGATGAGTTCGGGGTATCGGAGCAGCGACACGATGACATCACGTTCACGTTTGGCGTTGACGTCCGTACCGAGGGATGCGAACGATCCGATTGCCCCGTGCTCTTTGTCGACTTCGACGACGACGCGACCGCCCCCGGCACGCATCGCCGCACGGACGTCGGCAGGTTCGACACCGAGCCAACCGGAAACAACCCGAATGTACCCGTCAATCATCGAGCGGTCCTTGATTCCGATGATGATCGGCGCGACTGCTCGTGTCGCGTGGACACGACCCTCGACCGTCGATAAGTCAAAGCCCGCGATGGTTCGACGAATGATGAATTCGAACAGCGGCGTTTTGGTCTCAAAAATCGCAGCCAGCGCCGCGTCCCCTCGTTGCTGTCGCAGATCGGATGGATCGAGACCGTCGGGCGCAACCACGACAAATGTGTTTGCCACGAATTTGGAGTCCTCGGCGAACGCTTTGGAGGCCGCTTTCTGGCCCGCCTCATCGGGATCAAAAGTGAAAATGACCTCCCCGCGACTGCGGGAATCCCCGGCGTCGACATCGCCCAGAACTCGCCGGATGAGAGAGACGTGATCGCTTCCGAACGCAGTTCCACACGTTGCCACCGCCGTCGTGATACCGGCAAGATGACAGGCCATGACGTCGGTGTACCCCTCGACGACAACAACCTTGCGGTCCTTCGAGATGTTGCGCTTCGCGAGATCAAGTCCGTACAGCACTTTCGCCTTGTGATACACGGGAGTCTCGGGGGTGTTGAGGTATTTAGGGCCGTTGTCGTCATCTCGAAGGCGACGTGCGCCGAACCCGATGGTCGCACCCGTCACATCGCGAATCGGCCAGACGAGTCGGCCGCGAAAGCGGTCGTACACGCCGCGCTCTCCGCGCGAGAGCAGCCCAGCGGTTTCGAGCTCGAGTTCGGTGAACTTTTTTGCCGACAGAAACTTGCGCAGCGCGTCAAACGAGTTGGGGGCGTATCCGACCCCGAACATTTCGCACGCCGCTCGGTCGAAACCTCGACCGGTCAGGAAGTCCCGACCAAATTCCGCCTCTGGCGACGACAGTTGTTCGATGAAATACAGTTCGGCGGCGCGATTCGCTTCGAGCAACCGGGATCGGTTGCCGGATTCGCGTTCCGGGCCGCCGTCCTCGTAGGTCAACGAAAAGTTGATTGTCGCCGCGACTTTTTCGACGGCTTCCGAGAACGTCATCATGTCGATCTGTTGCAAAAACTTGTAGACATCCCCACTCTCGCCGCATCCAAAACACTTGTACATTCCCACATTCGGTCGAACGCTGAAACTCGGTGATTTTTCATCGTGGAAAGGGCACAATCCCTTGAGCGAATCAGCCCCACCACGCTTGAGAGTGACGTATTGGCCAACAATGTCGGCGATATTGGCGCGCTGTTTTACCTCATCGATGTCAGATTTTCGAATAAGTCCAGCCACGAGCCCATTCTACGGAGTGGGCCGACAGGTTTAGGAGGTGAGCCGCTCGTGCCACACGAGTGCGCTCTGGTCAGTCAGTGAAGCAACCTGGTCGATGACGGCGCGCATCGCGTCGGCGTCAGTTGTGGCCTCACGGAAGTCGGCGGCAAAACCGGGCTCGAGATGTTCGGTGCCCGACGCGGCGAGAATAGAGCACACTTCCTGAATAAGTTCGCGCTGTCGGGAATAGATTGGTCTGCGCGATTCGTGCGACATGACGTTCGCGGCGACGATTCCCTTGAGCACCGCGATTTCGGCGCGGGTTTCCGCCGGGACAACGACATCGGCGCCGAATCGAACCAGACTCGTGGCTGTCGCGTGTTCCCGCGTTGCCGCCGTCGCAGAGCCGGCGAATCGACCGATGAGCGTCGAGGTGAGATTTTTGAGTGCACCCATTTCCTGACGTGATCCCTCCCACGTTTCAATCCACGAGGTGAGCCCGTCAAGTCGATCAAACGCGGCGACGAGTTCGTCATGCGGGAGTTCACCGCCGATCCATTCGACCATCGAGTCGACGAGGTCGTCGTGGTTCACGCGGGACGACAGAGCGCGAACGTCGATATAGCCGTTAACAATCGCGTCTTCGAAATCGTGCACCGAATATCCGATGTCGTCAGACAGGTCCATAACCTGTGCTTCAATGCAGAGCGTGCGGTCGTCGGCACCCTTCCGAAGCCAGTCGAAAATCGGAATGTCCGATTCGTAGACGCCGAATTTGGTGCGGCCGCTTGGCTCAGCAACACCAGTTGCCTGCGTCCAGGGGTATTTGCACGACGCGTCGAGACTCGCCCGCGTGAGGTTCAGGCCAAAACTGTGACCGGCGTCGTCAAACACTTTGGGTTCGATCCGCGTCAGAATTCGAAGTGTTTGAGCGTTTCCCTCGAAACCGCCGAAGGGAAGAGCCCAGTCGTTGAGGGCCTTTTCACCGTTGTGGCCGAACGGCGGATGCCCAAGGTCGTGGGCGAGGCACGCGGTGTCGACGAGGTCCGGGTCGAGCCCCAGGCTGGCACCGATCTCGCGGCCGACCTGGGCAACCTCGAGCGAGTGAGTAAGGCGGTTTCGGGCGAAATCAAGGCCGGCCGTCGGTGACAGAACCTGGGTCTTGGCTGCGAGCCGTCGAAGTGCACTCGAGTGCAAGAGTCGTCCGCGGTCGCGCGCAAAATCCGACCGTTCACCCTTCGATCCCTCCGGAACGGCACGTTCGAGGTCAAAACCGGTGTAGCCGTTATCCCCCACTGTGGCTCGATTCGGTGTCGACCAGTTCCTTCATGTGCGAGCCCAAAATCTCACGTGAGTTCAGCCAGCCGTCGGGCAGCGACGGACGCTTTGGTGTGCCGGCACGGCCGCGCTGGCCCTCTGCATCGGCGCCGGGATACGGGGCGTCTCGGTCGAGCTCAGCGAGAATGGCGTCCATTTCCTTCAGGCTACCGACCAATGCCAGCGCCGCACGAGTTTCTCCCCCGACGGCATACCCCTTGAAGTACCACGCGACGTGCTTGCGAATGTCACGACATCCGTGGTTTTCGTCCTCGAGGAATTCGACGAGCAACTCTGCGTGTCGGCGGAAGGCGTCGGCGACAAACCCCAGATTCGGCATGATCGTTTCGACGTCCTTGCCGAACGCGGCCTCGAGGTCGGCGAACAACCACGGGCGACCGAGGCAGCCACGACCGACGATGACCCCGTCACACCCGGTTTCCTCGACCATTCGTTTCGCGTCCGCACCGCTCCAGATGTCACCGTTTCCTAGAATTGGCAAACCCTTGATTTCAGTCTTGAGCGTCCGAATTGCGTCCCAGTGGGCGTTTCCCGAATAGTGCTGGGCGGCGGTGCGGGCGTGCAGCCCAATGGCGGCAACACCGAGGTCGGCCGCGATTCGCGCGGCGTCGAGATACGTCAGGTGATCATCGTCGATACCCATTCGCATCTTGATGGTCACGGGGACGTCGCCGGCAGCCGCCACGGTCTCTTTCAGAATCTGCTCGAACAGAGTCGTCTTCCACGGCAGCGCCGCGCCACCGCCCTTGCGCGTCACCTTGGGCACAGGACACCCGAAGTTCATGTCGATGTGGTCGGCGTGGTCTTCATCAACCAGGATTCGGGTTGCCGCACCCATCGTCTTCGGGTCGACGCCATACAACTGGATTGAACGCGTCGTCTCGGATGGGTGGTGCTGAATGAGACGCATCGTCGTCTCGTTACGTTCGACGAGAGCTCGTGCGGTGATCATCTCTGAGACGAACAGTCCGCCCCCGTATTCGCGGCACAACCGTCGAAACGCCGTGTTCGTAATCCCCGCCATGGGAGCGAGAACGACGGGAACGTCGGTTTCAATCGGACCGATTCGCACCCTATGCTCCGAGCAGTCGCTCCGCCAGGTAGCCCTCGAGACGATCGAGCGAAACTCGCTCTTGCGCCATCGTGTCCCGTTCACGAACCGTCACGGCCTTGTCCTCGAGAGTGTCGAAGTCGACGGTGATGGCGAACGGCGTTCCGATTTCGTCCTGGCGACGGTATCGGCGTCCAATCGCACCGGCGTCATCGAAATCGATGTTCCAGTGCTTTCGAAGATTTTCGGCGAGGTCACGCGCGAGTGGCGACAGTTCCTCGTGGCGCGAAAGCGGCAGCACCGCGGCCTTGACGGGCGCGAGGCGGGGGTCGAAGCGCAGAACGGTCCGAACGTCGACACCGCCCTTCGTGTTTGGCGCTTCGTCCTCGTAATAGGCATCCACGAGGAACGCCATGAGCGAACGGGTAAGTCCGGCCGCCGGCTCGATGACATACGGCGTCCAGCGTTCGTTCGTGCCTTGGTCAAAGTACGACAGGTCTGTTCCCGATGCCTTCGAGTGGGTCGTCAGATCGAAGTCGGTGCGGTTCGCAACGCCCTCGAGTTCGCCGAATTCTCCCGACGAGAAACCGAAACGGTATTCAATGTCGACGGTTCGCTTGGAATAGTGCGACAGTTTCTCTTTCGGGTGTTCGAACAGGCGCAGGTTCTCGGGGTTGATTCCGAGGTCGGTGTACCAGCGGAAGCGCTCGTCAATCCAGTACTGGTGCCACTCTTCGTCAGTTCCGGGCTCGACGAAAAACTCCATCTCCATCTGCTCGAACTCGCGGGTGCGGAAAATGAAGTTCCCCGGAGTGATCTCGTTACGGAACGACTTTCCGATCTGACCGATTCCGAACGGGGGCTTCTGGCGCGACGACGACACGACGTTATTGAAGTTCACGAAAATACCCTGAGCGGTCTCTGGCCGAAGATAGTGCATGCCCGACTCGTCTTCGACTGGCCCGAGGTAGGTCTTGAGCATCCCGGAAAATTCCTTGGGCTCGGTCCACTGACCGCGCGTTCCACAGTGACCACACGCGATGTCGGCAAGTCCGTTCTCGGCCGGGCGACCCTTCTTTTCTTCG
>JBEENB010000030.1:0-11071 GCA_041192365.1 Actinomycetota bacterium
AAAGACCGTCGCGATTGCACCGAGTACTTCGAGGTGACTGTCACCTTTCCCCGCGATTCCGATGACGAAGCGAACCGCGTTCCCTCCCCAATCGATTTCGTCGTCGTAACGAACGACCGAGATCGCTGGGCGAATAACGTCGTCCTTCGATTCATTCGTTCCATGAGGAATCGCAAGCAGGTTCCCCATGTAGGTAGAAACCGAGGACTCACGCGCGAACATTGCCGAGACGTATTCGTTGGTCACCGCGCCGCTGGAGACGAGAAGCGCCCCCACCTCTGCAATGGCCTCTTCACGGGTTGTTGCCGTTCCGTGAAGACAAATAGTGTCTGTGGTCAATATGTTCATCGCGTGAATCCCCGGTTGTCGCTTACCTATGCGCGCTGAGCCCGAAGGGTCTCAACAACCTCGTCATACTTCGGAGTGGCCATGAAGTTCTCCACCGTGACGTGCACGGCGTCGGGCGCCATCCTGCGCGCCCGATCCGTCAGCCCCGAGTGAGTAATCACGAACTCCGCGTCCGACGCCAATTCGGCAACAGCCTTGTTGATGACGGTGACGTCAGTGATCCCGGCGGCCTTCAGCTTGGTGCGAAGTAGGGTTGCCCCCATCGCGCTGGAGCCCATTCCCGCATCACAGGCGAAAATGACAGTGTTTGTAAGGTCAGCAGACATTGTTATTAGCCCTTGTTCGCCTTCGACTGAGCCTGAGCTGCAGCAAGGTCTCCTGCTTCAGCGGCGAGGTCAGCCTTACGCGTCGAACGGACGATGATGCCCGCAATCAAGAACGACACGGTCGCCGAAAGCACGACGGACAGAATGACACCGAGGTACGAGTCCGACGGCGTCTGAATCAGAACCGCGAAAATCGAACCAGGGGACGCCGGGGCGCGAAGACCCGAACCGAACAACCAGTTGGTTGCAACACCAGTTGCACCACCGGCGATGGCGGCAACGATGATTGCCGGCTTCATGAGGACGTACGGGAAGTACACCTCGTGAATACCACCGAGGAAGTGGATGATGATCGCACCGGGAGCGGATGCCTTCGAGAGACCAACGCCAAACACGGCGAAGGCAAGAAGGATACCGAGACCGGGGCCAGGGTTCGCTTCAACGAGGAAGAGGAACGACTTGCCGCTGGCGGCAGCCGCTTCGGTTCCCAGCGGCGTAAGAACACCGTGGTTGATTGCGTTGTTGAGGAACAAGACCTTCGCAGGCTCAACGAGAATGCTGAGGAGCGGCGCGAAGCCCGAGTCGTAGAGTGCCTGAACGCCGGATCCGAGAGCGTCAGAGACGGTCTGGACGAAGGGTGCAATTCCGAGGAATGCACCGATTGCGAGCAATCCACCGATGATACCGGCCGAGAAGTTGTCGACGAGCATTTCGAATCCGGCGCGAATCTTGCCGGCCCAAATTGCGTCAACCTTCTTGATGAGCCATCCACCGAGAGGACCAACGATCATTGCGCCCATGAACATGGGGATCGAGGTTCCAACGATGACACCCATCGTTCCGATGACACCCACGACACCACCGCGAACACCGTAGACGAGACGTCCACCAGTGTTTGCGATGAGCAACGGGAGCATGTAAACGATCATGGGACCGACCATCGCGAGGAAGTTAAGTCCACCCTCTTCGACGGGGGCACCAAGGCTGGGAACCCAGCCGGTGGGGATGAAGAAGGCCGTGATGAGGCCCCAGGCAATAAATGCCGCGATGTTGGGCATAACCATGCCCGAGAGGAAGGATCCGAACTTCTGGATCCCTACTCGTGCTGATGACGATGTCGTCATTGACTCGCTCCTTTTCTATTTTCTGTGTGTGTTACTGGGTGAGCACAGCAGACGCCGCATTTCGGGCATCAGCTGCATTTCTCGTCGAGAGAACTCTCTCGGCAAGTTCGCGCGCTTCGGGAAGCGTGAAGCGCGAAATTTCTGCTCGCACGTCGGCGAGAGCTGTGGGTGACATCGACAAAGAAGTGACACCGAGACCGACGAGAACGACGGCAAGTAACGGGTCGGCGGCCGCTTCTCCGCAGATTCCTACCGGTTTCTTTGTCAGTTCCCCTGCGAGACCAACTTCGCGGATGAGGCGAAGTACCGCGGGATTCCACGCGTCTTGCAGGTTTGCGACGGTACCCAAGAGGCGGTCCGCCGCAAACGTGTATTGCGTGAGGTCGTTTGTGCCGATGGAAACGAAGTCCGCAATCTCGAGAATGTGATTCGCGAGAAGTGCGCTGGACGGGACCTCGATCATGACACCGGCTTTGCGGATTCCGAGCTCTCGGCAGATTCCCACGAATGCTTCGGTTTCTTCGACGGTGGAAATCATCGGGGCCATAACCCACACATCGGCAAGCGTGGTCGCGGTGGCCTGAGCGATTGCCGTCAATTGACCGCGGAGAATGTCCTCGTGAGCAAACAAGGCCCGAATCCCTCGGCGACCAAGCGCCGGGTTCTCTTCGCCCTCGTCGGTCAAGAAGGACAGAGGCTTGTCCGCACCCGCGTCGAGAACCCGAACGACAACCTTTTGGCCGGGGAACTTGTCAAACACCGCCGAATACTCGGCTCGTTGCGCCTCGACAGTCGGGGCAGTGTCATTGTCAAGGAAAAGGAATTCGGTACGGAACAACCCGACACCCTCGGCGTGAGCGTCTACCGCCGCAGCGGCAGACTTCGAGGAACCAACGTTTGCCAGTAACTGAACCTCATGGCCATCCGCCATTCGACCCGGTCCCGTTGCGCCATCCCGGGCTGCTTGTCGAGATTGCGCCTCAACGAGGGCGGCGGCGATGCGAGCGGCGTCGGGGTGGAGAACGATTTCACCCTTCCCGGCATCAACGATGACAATGTCGCCATCCACAAGGACGTTCGCCAATGCAGCCCCGACGATTGCGGGAAGTCCCTTTTCACGCGCCAAAATCGCGGTGTGAGAGGTCGGACCGCCGTCGGTCGTGACGAGCGCGCGAACGATATCGAAGTCAAGCAACGCGGTGTCGGCGGGGGCGAGATCCCGCGCGACAAGGATGAACGGGGTCGTCGATTGCGGAACACCGGGGGCGGAAACACCCATGATTCGCGCGATAACCCGGTTTGCCACGTCAGCGAGGTCTCCTGCGCGTTCGGCCATGTAGCCACCCGCCGCCTCCAGAATCGAGGCAAAACCGGCAAAAGCGTCAAACACGGCTCGTTCCGCGGTGGACCCATCGTCGATCCGGTCCTTCACATCGGCGAGCAACATGGGGTCATCGGCCATGAGAGCCAGAGCATCCAAAACTTCCTTGGCAAGTCCGCCCGCCTGAAGGCCACGAGCTCGAATGTCTACTGCGGTCTCACCGAGCGCACGCGTGGCACGGACGAGTTCCTCACCGGTCGCTCTGCTACTTTTCGCTTGGGCAGGTTCGGGAAGCGGGTCCGGCATTCGTCGAACATCGCCGACCACGAGCCCTCGGCCAACGCCGATGCCCGTGATGGTTGTTTCTTTGTTCGTCATTCGGCGTCGTGATCCGTTTCGAGAAAAGTCACCAGTGAATCCAAAACCGAATCGACATGCTCACCGTCGGCAGTGAGAGTGACAACATCAGCCTGATTAATTGCCAACGAAATGACACCAAGAATGCTGCCCGCTGGAGCCTCGCGGCCATCCTTTTCAATAGTCACGTCAAGGCCCGAATCCTTTACCGCTTGAACGAACATAGCGGCCGGACGAGCGTGAAGCCCGTGGCCCGAAGCGATCGTTGCGCGCCGACTGGCCATTAGATGGTCCCCTCCACCAGTGCGGGCTTGGAAATCGTGTCCGTGCGTCCTGAATTTTTGCCCACAGCGCTGATGATTGCAGACAACGCCTCCTCGGCGCCGAATCCTCCGCGAACGGTGTCCGGAAGGACGAGGTGACGAATTTTCTTTGACGACAATGACTCCAGCACCTCTGGCGTCGCGACATGCGAGGTAACCGCAACGATTGCGGACGAGTCAGCGGGAATTAAGTCAACAGGCGATGGCGTGAAACTCCACGAGATCCCCACGGCCGAGGCGAGGTCGGACAATCGACGAGCAAGGAACGTGCTGGACGCTCCTGCCGCGCACACGACGAAGACTTGCGTCACCGCCACCTCCTCATTGAATGTCCCTACTGTTTCAGCAATTTGTCGTCCCATGGTCAAATTTGGTCTTAGGCATGCTTCCGCCAGGGCGGAAGCACATTCACGCAGTTGGGTATCGTTAAGTCACCATGTCGGATAAATATCTCGCTCTCTTGGAATTGTTGCGGTCGACCGATGATTCGCTCACCGCTACTTTTCTGGCCGAGAACATGGGGGTGTCGACTCGGAGCGTGCGTTCCTACGTCGCTGCGGCGAAGTCGGCCGCCCACCCCTTTGACATCATCAGCGCGACGAGTAACGGCTATCGACTCAATCGCGATGCCTATTTCACCTACCGCTCCGCCCTCGAGGAGAAGCCGGAATCGTTCCCCTCTACTCCGCGGGAACGCGAGCACCATATTGTCCACCGGCTCGCCTCGAGTAGCTCGGGCCTTTCGATTGACGACCTGTCGGGATCACTGCACGTCTCCGCGGCGACGATCGAATCGGATATCAAACGCATTCGCCGGAGCGCGGTGGATTCGAGAGTTGGCATTGACAGAGTTGACAACGTCCTGACACTCCGGGGCGATGAATCGCAACTTCGCCGGTTGCTCTCGACTCTGATACACGACACAACGAGCTCGGGGTTGCTCAGCCTCGACACAATCGCGCTGCGGTTTGAGATACCAACCCTCGTCGAATTCAAAACGGACCTCATTGAACGACTCGACTACCACCACTACTTCATTAACGAGTACGGAATCGATTCGGTACTCCTGCACCTCGCGATTGCTGTCGATCGTGTCCGGAATGGTTTGACTCTCCCCGACTTCGAGATCGAATTCGATGCCGACACCACTTTCGTTGCGGGAATCGTCCGCGAGTTGGCCAAACGGCACTTTGCGATCGAACTCGGCGCACGCGAAGAGTGGTACCTCGCTCGGCAACTTGCAACCAGGATCATCACCCCGGGTTCTGGAGGACCGGCGGGTGCGGCAGCGGTCGATAGCGAAGATGTAGCGCTGACCGCTCGCGCGATTGAACTCGTGTACGACGAATATCTGATCGATCTTCGAAACAGTGACCTCATCGGGCGCCTTGCATTGCACATTGGGCACCTCGTCACCCGGGCCAAATTCGAGTCACTGTCTCGAAACCCACTGCAGAAATCCATCAAGTCGTCCTACCCGCTCGTGTGGGATATCGCGGTGTTCATCGCGGCGACAATTCAGAAGGAACGCGAGATAACAATTGACGAAGATGAGATTTCGTATATAGCGCTGCACATCGGCAGCCACCTCGAACGGCAGGCCCAGGCGAAGAACCGGGTTTCGGCGACCATCGTCAGTCCCTCGTATTACGACCTTCACATCGTGATGCGGGAAAGTATCGAGAAAATTCTGGGAGCCGAAATCACCATCGAATCCGTCATCACGCGGACGGATGTGCGCGCGATTGACATCACAACCGACATCGTCATCACGACCATTCCACTCCCGTTCGAACTAGACACGATCGTGCAGGTACAACCGTTCCTGTCCGAGTCCGACATCGATGCGGTTCGTCGTGTGACGTCTCGAGCGCGCCGCGGTCGTCGCCGAATCCTCATTCGCGAGCGTCTACTCGAATACTTCCGCGCGGATACCTTCTTTCGTAACGTCGAGTTTGACGGTCCCGAGTCGGCAATCCGCACCCTCGGCGAGGCACTGAAATCACACGGCATCGTCGATGACGGGTATATCGAGAGCGCCATCGAACGTGAGCGCATGTCGTCGACCGTATTTGTCGACGGGCTCGCGGTTCCGCATGCGATGTCCATGACGGCAGAGCGCCCGACCATTGCGCTGGCTGTTAACGAGGTGGCGACGCCGTGGGGGGACCAGCGTGTCAATGTCGTTGCGTTCATCGCATTCGCCGCAAGCGGGCGCGAGGAGTTCCAAGAGGTGTTCGAGCAATTCGTCGACGTCTTCTCAGATCGAGCCCGCATGACGGAAGTAATAAAGAATTCGACTACCTTCGAGGGGTTCATCGACACCCTCGTTCACGTCATCGATGTGTAAGGACGTGAGCCCCGCGAAGTTCCTGTGGACCTTCGCGAGATATTGGCTCGCTCGGCAGGCGACTTCATCGATTAACGATGGTGAGCCCGGAGCGGAAGAATCCAGTGGATTCTTCCGTCTGATAGACAGTGCACCCAAACCAGCATCTAAGGGGTGAGCCCGGAGAGACTCGAACTCCCGACATCCACGGTGTAAGCGTGGCGCTCTAACCAACTGAGCTACAGGCCCTGACCGCTCAATCATAAGGGAATATCGACGAGTAGCGCGCAGCGGTCTAGGATTGGGTGGGCGCTATCGCAACCCTGACAGCGCCACTTCCTCGCCACCTTTGATCGGAAGACTTAATCTATGAGCGTGAACGACCAAGACCCGTATTCGTCGTCTGCGTTGGACAGCAACCCGGACGAGACGGCCGAATGGCAAGAGTCGCTCAGCGACGTCGTTTCGGCGCAGGGACATGAACGCGGTCGGGAATTGATGCTTGCGCTGTTGAAGCGTTCAAAAGAATTGCATCTTGGTGTTCCCATGGTTCCGACGACGGATTACCTGAACACGATCGCACCCGAAAACGAAATCGCCTTCCCCGGAGACGAGGACATTGAGCGTCAGTACCGAGCGTGGATCCGCTGGAATTCCGCAATCATGGTGCACCGCGCTCAGCGTCCCGGTATCGGGGTTGGCGGACACATCGGTTCCTACGCGTCGAGTGCGTCGCTCTACGAAGTCGGGCACAACCACTTTTTCCGCGGACCAGATCACCCCGGTGGCGGCGACCAGATCTTTTACCAGGGACACGCGGCGCCTGGCATGTACGCCCGAGCTTTCCTCGAAGGGCGTTTGACCGAGGACCAATTGGATGGTTTCCGTCAAGAGAAGTCGCATTTCGCGGGTGGTTTGTCGTCTTACCCCCACCCCCGTCTAATGCCAAACTTTTGGCAGTTCCCGACAGTGTCAATGGGTCTCGGTCCGATCAACGCGATTTACCAAGCGCAGTTCAACAAGTACATGACCAACCGTGGCATCAAGGATTGTTCTGATCAGCACGTGTGGGCTTTCCTCGGCGACGGCGAAATGGACGAGGTCGAATCTCGTGGGGCACTCCAGCTCGCGGCGAACGACGGCCTCGACAATCTCACGTTCGTCGTGAACTGTAACCTGCAGCGACTGGACGGCCCTGTGCGGGGTAACGGAAAGATCATCCAAGAATTGGAATCGTTCTTCCGCGGCGCCGGCTGGAATGTCATCAAGGTGGTGTGGGGGCGCGAATGGGATTCGCTCATTCTCAACGACACCGATGGGGCCCTTCGCGACCTGATGAACGCGACTCCCGACGGCGACTTCCAAACGTACAAGGCCGAATCAGGCGCGTTTATTCGCGAAAACTTTTTTGGTCGCGATCCCCGCACGGCGGCAATGGTCGCCGAGTGGACGGACGACGAAATTTGGTCGCTCAAGCGCGGCGGACACGACTACCGCAAGTTGTATGCGGCGTACGCCGAGGCGCTGTCCCACAAGGGCAAGCCGACCGTGATCCTCGCGAAGACGGTCAAGGGTTACGGTCTCGGAAAGTCTTTCGAAGGCCGAAACGCCGTTCACCAGATGAAGAAATTGTCGTTAGATGTGCTCAAGTCGTTCCGTGATGATCTGCGCATCCCCATTTCGGACGCGCAGTTGAAAGCCGACCCGTACCGCCCTCCGTACTATCACCCCGGTCCGGATGATCCGGCTATCCAGTATTTGCTCACCAAGCGGCGTGAACTGGGCGGAGCTCTTCCACAGCGCCGTAATCAGCCGGCACCAGTTGCTCTTCCAGACGTCAAGCACTACGAGTTGGCCAAAAAAGGGAGTGGTAAGCAAGAAGTTGCGACGACGATGGCATTTGCTCGATTGCTCAAGGACCTGTTGCGTGACGAAAGCATGGGTAAGCGATTCGTGCCGATCATCCCCGACGAAGCACGGACCTTCGGGATGGACTCGTTTTTCCCCACGGCGAAGATCTACAACCCGTTTGGACACAATTACGTCTCGGTAGACCGCGACCAACTTCTCGGATATAAGGAAAGCGTGGAAGGACAAATCCTTCACACCGGAATCAACGAGGCCGGGGCGATGGCCGCATTTGTCGCCGCGGGAACGTCATACGCGACACAGGGCGAAGTGATGATTCCCGTGTATGTGCTCTATTCGATGTTTGGATTTCAGCGCACCGGCGACCAGATGTGGCTTGCCGGCGACCAGATGGCGAGAGGATTCGTCATCGGAGCGACCGCCGGAAAAACAACACTTGCGGGCGAGGGACTCCAACACGCTGACGGCCACTCACACCTCATCGCATCAACAAACGACGCCGTTATCGCCTATGACCCTGCGTTCGGGTTCGAAATCGGGTACATCGTCAAGGCGGGGCTGGAACGCATGTACGGCGGAAATCACGCCGACCCGAACGTCTACTACTACCTCACCGTCTACAACGAGCCCATGATTCAGCCAGCGGAACCCAAGGGGATCGACGTCGACGGCTTGCTGCGGGGAATGTACAAATACCGTCCCGCAGCGAAGGGTTCGATTCCAGCACAAATTTTGGCCAGTGGAGTTTCCGTTCCGTGGGCGCTCGAGGCTCAAAATTTGCTCGCCAACGATTGGAACGTCGCCGCTGATGTGTGGTCAGTGACGTCGTGGAACGAACTTCGACGTGATGGTCGCGATTCAGACCGTTACAACTTCCAGCACCCGACAGAACTCCCCCGAGTTCCCTACGTGACCGAAAAGTTGCGAGGCGAACGCGGACCGGTTATTGCCGTGAGCGACTTCATGCACGCGGTCGCCGATCAAATTCGACCGTATGTGCCAACCGATTTTGCGACACTGGGCGGCGACGGATTTGGTTTCTCGGACACGCGTGCTGCCGCTCGACGCCACTTTGCCATAGATACAGAGTCGATTGTTGTTCGCGTTTTGCAGCAACTCGCACAGCGCGGAGAGGTCGAACGGTCCGTCGTGATTGAGGCCTTCCAGCGTTATCGTCTCGATGACGTCACCGCGGGCACCACCGGGAACACCGGTGGGGACGCCTAGGACCGCTCCATGATTATCGTTGTTGCGCCGGGGCAGGGCTCGCAAACCCCCGGTTTCCTCGAGCCGTGGCTCGACGTCGTTGGCGTTCGAGAACACTTTGACACGCTGTCCGACGCGTCGGGCATAGACCTGGTCACGCACGGGACGGTGTCGGACGCCGACACGATTCGCGACACCGAAATTGCGCAACCGCTCATCGTCGCCGCGTCGATCGTCACGGGCGCTCTCCTTGTCAACGGTCGACGTGATTCGGTTGGGGCGGTCGCAGGTCACTCAGTCGGCGAATTCGCCGCTGCCTGCCTGGCCGGTGTGCTGTCCGACGTCGACGCGATTCGTCTCGTCGGCGTTCGTGGGCGGGCGATGGCGCTCGAAGCGTCACAGGTTGCAACGGGCATGAGCGCCGTTCTTGGCGGAGAACCCGACGTCGTGCAGACTCGACTCAGCGAGTTGGGGCTCACCGCCGCAAACATGAACGGCGGAGGTCAGGTTGTCGTCGCCGGCGAACTCGGGGCACTCGCCGCACTCGCGGCCGAACCCGCTGAAGGGACTCGTGTCATCCCGCTACAGGTTGCCGGCGCTTTTCACACGGCATTCATGGCGGGAGCGGTCGACACGCTGCGTGCCGCGGCCTCGACCGTGACCCCGTCGGATCCGACGTTGGCGATTTATACAAACCGCGACGGCTCGCGCGTGTCGAGCGGAACGAAATACCTGGACTTCCTCATCGGACAGGTCAGAAACCCCGTCCGCTGGGATCTGTGCATGGAGACCTTCACGAATGACGGTGTCACCGGAATCATCGAACTCGCTCCAGCGGGGGCGCTCGTCGGGCTCGCGAAGCGTGGCCTCAAAGGAATCCCTACCGTCGCAGTCAAGTCCCCCGACGACCTTGTCGCGGCCATCGACCTATTGGAGGCATCATGACCCAGCCAAAACTTCACCAAGCAGTGGGGTCCCCCTTCACCCGGATTATCGCGGTGGGCGCTGCCCGCGGAGACCTCGACGTCCCCAATGATGACATCGTCGGCCCCATCGAGTCGAGTGACGAATGGATTCGTCAGCGAACCGGTGTCATCAGCCGCACACGTGCGAGCGCGTCGGTCAGCGCCGCGGACCTCGCGACCAGTGCCGCAAACGAGGCCATCGCGACCGCAAAGATTTCACCCAGCGACATTGGTGCTGTCATCATCGCGACAATCTCAAACGATGTTGTGACACCGTCGATGGCCGCCCTCGTTGCCGATCGCATCGGCGCGACACCAGCAGCCGCCTTCGACATTTCTGCAGCGTGCGCGGGATTCTGTTATGGCATCGCGCAGGCTGACGCCCTGGTTCGTGCGGGCGCAGCCACCTACGTGCTTGTCATCGGCGCAGAGAAACTCAGTGACTATGCCAAACCGACCGATCGAACCATCTCGTTCTTGTTAGGGGACGGCGCCGGTGCGGTCATCGTCGGGCCGGCCGACAGCGTGGGGATCTCGCCGACCATTTGGGGCTCTGACGGTGGCAAATGGGACGCCGTCGGCATGGACCGACCCACCCGCGAAGCGTTCGATGACCGCGACGGCGCGTTTCCCACGCTGCGTCAGGACGGCCAAACCGTGTTCCGCTGGGCCGTGTGGGAGATGGCCAAGGTTGCGCAGGAGGCTCTCGAGGCCGCCGGCATCACCGCCGCCGACCTCGCCGCCTTCATCCCCCACCAGGCCAACATGCGCATAATCAATGAATTCGCCAAGCAGCTCGACGTGCCCGACAGCGTCGTTATCGCGCGGGACATCGAGACGACTGGAAACACCTCTGCTGCGTCTGTGCCGCTTGCGATGCACCGCGTGCTCGCCGAAAACCCC
>JBEENB010000031.1:0-10238 GCA_041192365.1 Actinomycetota bacterium
CTTGCCGTCGCGAGCGGCCCGATATGGGTTGCCTCGTCGAGAGGGTCGCCAACAACAAGCGCCGCCATCTTCTCGGCGAACATCGCCACGAATTGGTCGTAGACGTCGGTGTGCACAATGAACCGCTTGCCCGCGATACACGATTGCCCATTGTTGCTTGTGCGGGCAGTGACGCCGACGGTGCTGGCGCGGTCGAGGTCGGCGGACGGCATCACGATAAAGGCATCAGAGCCGCCCAGTTCCATGACAGATTTTTTGATGTTGTGGCCGGCTCGCGCTGCAACCGAACGCCCAGCGGGTTCAGAACCCGTGAGCGTCACGGCCTTGATTCGACGGTCGTCGATCACGCCGGCGACGGCAGCAGCTCCGGTAAGAATCGTGATGAACGATCCCTCGGGGAATCCCGCCCGCGTGAACAGCGTGTCGAGGTACAGGGCGGTACGCGGTACGTTCGAGGCGTGCTTGAGCACTCCCGTGTTCCCCGCCATGAGCGCGGGGGCGGCGAAGCGAATCACCTGCCACATCGGGTAGTTCCACGGCATGACCGCGAGAATCACGCCGAGCGGCTGATAGTGGACATAGGCCTGCGATGCTCCGACTTTGCTCGGGTCGTCGATGGGTTCATCCGCCAGATAACCTTCCGCGTTGTCCGCATAAAAACGCATGTTCTTAGCGCACTTGAGTACCTCGGCGACGGATTGGGCAATCGGTTTGCCCATTTCGATAGTCATCATTTTTGCCAGCTCATCGACTTCCGCGTCGAGAATGTCGGCAGCCTTCTTCATCCAGACACCACGTTGCGCGTACGTCAAATCGCGAATCGTCTCATGGGCCGCCTGGGCCTTCTGCAACCGGGTTTCGATTTCCTCCGCCGAGTGCGGGGTAAATTCTTCGACGGTTTCCCCCGTGGTGGGGTTAACGACTGCAATCGCCATGAGATGTTCTCCTAATTGGTGTGATCGGCCTGGACGACAAAAACTTCGGGGTGGCGCTCCACGTGGAGCCTCGTGCGTCTGGTGTGTTGTGCCACGATTTGTTCTGCGAGGTCGAGGTCTCCGTCCCGAAGCGCAGTTACCAGCATATGCTGTTCGCTGTGCACAATTCCGAGGTTGTTCGCGTCGACAAGATCCGTGTAGACCCGCCGATACGGCTATGCCGAGTTCCACAGTCGCGTTCCGACAACGCCCACACCGGGACCCCTCGATAGTGGACGTGGCAGACTTGCCCTGTGCGTGACGTCATCATCCTCGGGAGTACCGGGTCCATCGGGACCCAGGCGCTCGACATTGTGCGCGACAACCCCGACCGTTTTCGGATCGTCGGACTTGGCGCTGGCCGCAACCGCGAATTAGCCGAGGCGCAGGCCGCCGAATTCGGCGTAACCAACGTTGCGTTTGGCGCCGACGACGCGGTCGCCCTGATTGAATCCACCCGAGCCGATGTCGTCCTCAACGGGATTACCGGCGCGGTCGGCTTGGCGCCGACGCTCGCGGCACTTGCGACGGGTGCGACGCTGGCGCTCGCGAATAAGGAATCGCTCATCATCGGTGGATCGCTGGTCAAGGGTGCGGCGAAACCCGGGCAGCTCGTCCCCATCGACTCGGAACATTCCGCCCTGGCACAGGCGCTTCTCGCAGGAACCCACGCCGAGGTCGCGAAACTTGTCGTCACCGCTAGCGGCGGGCCCTTCCGCGGTTTCACGCGCGAGCAACTCGCTGGCGTCACCCCCGCCCAAGCCGCCAAGCATCCGACGTGGAACATGGGATCGGTCATCACGACGAATTCCGCGACGCTCGTGAACAAGGGCCTCGAGGTCATCGAGGCGCACCTCTTGTTCGACATCCCGTTCGACCGAATTGAGGTCACGGTTCACCCGCAATCCGTCGTTCACTCACTCGTCGAGTTCGTCGACGGGTCAACAATGGCGCAGTGCTCGCCACCAGACATGCACCTGCCAATCGCGCTCGGACTCGACTGGCCGAATCGCGTTCCGGGGGCGACCGCCGCGATTGATTGGTCCGGGTCTCATACGTGGACGTTCGAACCCTTGGACGAGGCAGTCTTCCCCGCGGTGCGACTTGCTCGCCAGGTCGGCGTTGCCGGCTTGACGTTTCCTGCTGTGTACAACGCGGCGAACGAGGTCGCAGTGGAGGCGTTCAACGCTGGACACATCGGGTTCCTCGACATTGTCGAGACAATCGAGCGCGTCGTCGAGGCGCATGCCGCCCCCGCGCAATTGGACCTCGACGGGCTGCTCGCGGCGGACTCGTGGGCGCGCGAGACGGCTAAGAGTTTCCTGAGCAACCGCTAGACCCGCCCGAGACCGTCCGCGGTCGCGGGTAGCCTTGACCTCATGGAGATCGTGCTGTGGATTCTGGGTGTGCTGGTGTTGGCCGTCGGAATCGCCATCTCTATCGGGCTTCACGAACTCGGGCACTTTTATCCCGCCCGCAAGTTCGGAGTCTTCGTCGGCTCGTTCATGATTGGTTTCGGCCCGACGTTGTGGTCACGCAAATTCGGCGAGACGGAATTCGGCTTCAAGGCAATTCCGCTCGGCGGGTATGTGTCGCTGTCGGGGATGTACCCGACGACCGCCAACTCGGACAAACCCGGCTTCCGGATGTTCCGCAACCTCGTGCAAGACGCCCGCGACGCATCGGCCGAAACCATCACCGACGAATCACGCGCGTTCTATCGCTTGCCTGTTCTTCAGCGCATCATCGTGATGCTCGGCGGTCCGTTCATGAACCTCGTTATTGCGACGGTCCTCTTCCTCTTCTTGTTCACGGGAATCGGAGTCGTCGGCGCAACCACCACAATCGGGTCGATCTCGGAATGTGTCCTGCCCGTCACCTCGACGCGCACGACCTGTGAGTCGGGTGACCCGAGAGCCCCCGCCGCCGAGGCTGGACTCAAACCTGGCGACCGAATCGTGTCGATCAACAGCGAGCCCGTGACGACCTGGGAATCCGGCACTTCGATAATCCGTGAATCGGCCGGGCGCGAAATCGCTGTCGTCGTGGACCGTGGCGGACAGGAAATTTCGCTCGCGGTGACCCCGATGGCGACGGTTCGGTATGCGCTCGATTCGGCGGGGAATCTGGTTCTCGATTCGGATGGCAATCCCGAAACCACCACGGTCGGATTCATCGGAATTGGCCCCGCGGTCGAACGGCAGCAGCAGTCACCGGTGGTCGCTCTCGACGCAATGGGGAACAACATCGTGCAGGTCGGTGCCCTCATCCTCGATTTGCCGAATCGCATGATTCAGGTGTGGAACGCGGCGTTCGGTGCCGAAACCCGTGACCCGAATGGTCCGGTCAGCGTCGTCGGAGTCGGCCGAATCGCGGGCGACATCGCCGCCGCCGAGCAATTGCAGGTTGTCGATCGATTCGCGGCTCTCGTCGGAATCCTCGCGAGCCTCAACATCGCACTTTTTGTCTTCAACCTGATCCCGCTCTTGCCGCTTGACGGCGGACACATTGCCGTCGCGTTATGGCAGGGGATTCGCAACTCCGTGGCGAAACTTCGGGGCAAGCCCGCGCCCGGCCCGGTCGACTCGGCTCGGCTCGTCCCGTTCACGATCGTGATCACCGTTGTGCTCATGGCCATGAGCGCGCTGCTCATTTACGCCGACATCGTCAAGCCGATTACCCTCGGACTTTAGGGCTGTACGATAGTGCTGTGGCTGTAAATATCGGACTTCCCCGCGTCGTTGAGACGCTCGCACCTCGTCGTAAAACCCGCCAAATCAAGGTCGGTAAGGTGATGGTTGGCAGCGAATCGCAGGTCTCGGTTCAGTCGATGACGACGACCAAAACGACGGACATCAACGGCACTCTGCAACAGATCGCCGAACTCACCGCGACCGGTTGCGACATCGTGCGTGTTGCCGTACCCACCCAGGATGACGCCGACGTTTTGCACATCATCGCGAAAAAGAGCCAAATCCCTGTTATCGCCGACATTCACTTCCAGCCCAAATACGTCTTCCAGGCGATCGACGCTGGGTGCGCCGCCGTTCGCGTAAACCCCGGAAACATCAAGGCGTTCGATGACAAGGTGGGCGAAATCGCCAAGGCGGCTAAGGCCGCGGGCGTCAGCCTTCGCATCGGTGTCAACGCCGGTTCGCTCGATCCTCGCTTGTTGGAGAAATACGGCCGACCGACCCCCGAAGCACTCGTCGAGAGCGCCGTCTGGGAGGCCAGCCTCTTCGAGGAACACGACTTCCACGACTTCAAGATTTCGGTCAAGCACAACGACCCCATTGTCATGGTCAAGGCCTACCGCCAACTCGCCGAGCGCGGCGACTGGCCACTCCACCTCGGCGTAACCGAAGCCGGCCCCGCCTTTCAGGGAACCATCAAGTCGTCGACGGCGTTCGGAATCCTCCTCGCCGAGGGAATCGGCGACACGATTCGCGTGTCGCTCTCCGCTCCGCCAGCCGAAGAAATCAAGGTCGGGCTCAAGATTCTCGAGTCGCTCAATCTGCGCGAGCGCAAGCTCGAAATCGTGTCGTGTCCCTCGTGTGGTCGCGCCCAGGTTGATGTGTACACCCTCGCCGAAGACGTGACCAAAGGACTCGAAGGAATGACCGTTCCGCTGCGCGTCGCCGTCATGGGCTGCGTCGTCAACGGACCGGGCGAGGCCCGCGAAGCCGACCTCGGCGTCGCCTCGGGTAACGGTCGCGGCCAGATTTTCGTCAAGGGCGAGGTCATCAAGACCGTCCCCGAATCCGAGATCGTCGCCACCCTCATCGAAGAGGCGAATCGCCTTGCAGCCGAGATGCCTGCCAGCGAAACGGGCACTCCCGTCGTCACCACCTCTGCCTAGTCGGCGCTAGTGATTCACCTGTCCGCGCAAGGCTGATCTCACCACCCACACCCCATCGCGGATGTCACCTCGACCACGTTTGTGGAAACCAAATGCTCGGTTTCTCGCGTTCGTAGTAACCAAATCGGCGTTTCGTGCCACTTTGCCGCGGATGCCGTGATCGGTTTCCAAGAACGTGGGTATTGGGCGATTTGGTTTCCATAAACGTAAGAGGGGCGCGTGTCCAGCCCGTTCGGCAGCACAGGCACCCCTGTCACACCTGTTTCTGCAGACAAATCCCCAAAAAGTTGAGCTAGCGCCGATTTTTGCCACATTGTCTGCAGGAACAGGTGGGGCAAGTGCAGATGTCAGCAGAAACCGGTGGGCGCGGTTGGTGGGAGTGGGCGCGGGTGCGCTGCCATAAGAGAGCGGGGAGGGTGAAACGGTAGGCTGGCACCCGTGGTGACCCGACTCTCTCAACTGTTCGTTCGCACTCTGCGCGAGGACCCGTCTGACGCGGAAGTGACGTCGCATCGCCTGTTGGTGCGCGCCGGGTACATCCGTCGTCAGGCTCCGGGTATCTTTGCGTGGCTTCCGCTCGGGCTTCGGGTTCGTCGCAAGGTCGAGAACGTCATTCACGACGAGATGGAACGCGCCGGAGCCCAACAGGTTCATTTTCCCGCGCTGCTTCCGCGCGAGCCGTATGAAGTCACCGGCCGCTGGACCGAATATGGCGATGGAATTTTCCGCCTGAAGGACCGCAAAGACGCCGATTACTTGCTTGCGCCGACGCACGAAGAAGTTTTCACCCTGATGGTGAAAGACCTGTACAACTCGTACAAGGATTTGCCGCTCATGATTTATCAAATCCAGGACAAGTACCGCGACGAGGCTCGTCCTCGCGCCGGGCTCCTCCGGGGTCGTGAGTTCTCGATGAAGGACGCCTATTCGTTCGACTACACCGACGCGGGCCTCGATGTGTCGTATCAGGCACAGCGCGACGCATACGAACGAATTTTTACGCGCCTTGGGCTCGACTATGTGATCGTTTCGGCGGACGCCGGCGCGATGGGTGGCAGCAAGTCGGAGGAGTTCCTGCACCCGACGCCGATCGGCGAGGACACGTTCGTCCAGAGCGACGGCGGTTACGCCGCCAACGTCGAGGCGTATCGCACGACCGTCCCCGACGCTCTGCCCATCGACGGTCAGCCCGCGGCAACCGTGTTCGATTCCCCCAACACTCCGACCATCGAGACGCTGGTGGCGCTCGCGAACGACAAGCACGCCAGGGACGACCGCCCGTGGACCGCGGCGGACACGCTCAAGAACGTGGTGCTCGCCCTGACGAACCTCGACGGCAGCCGCGAACTCGTTGCGGTCGGGCTTCCCGGTGATCGCGAGGTCGACATGAAACGCGCCGAGTCCGTTTTTGCCCCCGCGACCGTCGAGCCCGCGACCGAGGCCGACTTCGCCAAGAACAAGGCGCTCGTCAAGGGTTACATCGGCCCGTGGTCATCCGCCGGCCCAGTTCTCGGCGCAAAAGGCGCAGCAAAGGTTCGCTTTCTCGTCGATCCCCGCGTCGTCGACGGCACCGCCTGGGTGACCGGTGCGAACGAGGATCAAAAGCACGTGTTCGACCTCGTCGCCGGTCGCGACTTCACCGCTGACGGTGTCGTCGACATCGCCGAGGTTCGTGACGGCGATCCAGCCCCCGACGGCTCGGGCCCGATCCACTCCGCGCGTGGCATGGAAATCGGCCACGTCTTCCAGCTCGGGCGCAAGTACGCCGAAGCCCTCGACCTCAAGGTGCTCGACGAAAACGGCAAACTCGTGACCGTCACGATGGGGTCGTACGGAATCGGCGTGACCCGCATTCTCGCCGTCATCGCCGAGACGAACAACGACGACCGCGGGCTCATTTGGCCGATCGAAGTTGCGCCGTATCATGTGCACGTTGTCGCGACGGGCAAAGACGACGACGCCCTGACTCTCGCCGAAGGTCTCGCCGCCGAGTTCGAGACGGCCGGATTCGAGACGCTGATCGACGACCGCCCCAAGGTTTCACCCGGCGTGAAGTTTGGTGACGCCGAGCTCATCGGCGTTCCGTACATCGTCATCGCGGGTCGCGGTGCGGCCGACGGTGTCGTCGAAGTCTGGGATCGCCGCAGCGGCGAACGCAACGAGATTCCCGCGACCGAAGCGCTCGCTTGGCTCAAGGGCGTCACTCACCGCTAACCGCGTTCAAACGCAGCACTCGCACCTAGGGTTCCCTTTCGGGTAGGTTAGAGAGTCGTGCGAGGCAAACCTCGCGCAGCTAGCAGAACTGAATAGGGGGTGCGCCCATGCACATCGACATCAAAAACTTGCGTGACGTAGAGGTCGAGAAAGAAATTCCCTTCGAGGAACTCGCGCTCATTATCGAGGACGCGGTTGTCCGCGCCTACATCAAGCACATCACCCCGATTCCGAACGACGTCGACTACAAGCCGACCGCCGTCAAACTCGAGGACGAAAAGGGTCGCATTCGCGCCCGCGTCGGTCTCGACCGCAAGACCGGCGACATCACTATCTTCGCACCCGTCTACAACGACGAAGACGAGCGCACTGGCGAAGAGGTCGTTGACTCGTCCGACTTTGGGTACATCGCGGTCGCCGAGGCCAAACGCGTTTTGTTCCAGAGCATCCGTGCGCTCGATGACGAGAAGATTCTGGGCGAATTCAGCCACAAGAAGGGCGACCTGATCTCGGGCGTCATTCAACAGTCGTCGAACGCCAAGATGATTCACGTCCTCATCGGCAAGAACCTCGAGGCCGTCATGCCGTCGCCCGAGCAGGTCGCGGGCGAGGATTACACCCACGGCAAGCGCATCCGCGTTGTCATCACCGACGTCAAGAAGGGGATGAAGGGGCCGTCGATCACCGTCAGCCGCCACCACCCCGACCTCGTGCGTCGTCTATTCGAACTCGAAGTTCCGGAAATCGGCCAGGGGCTCGTCAAGGTCGCCGCGATTTCGCGTCACCAGGGCCACCGCACCAAGATCGCCGTGTTCTCGACCGAACCCGGCTTCAACGCAAAAGGCGCGTTCATCGGCGAGCTCGGCGCGCGCGTTCGCAACGTCTCGAAAGAACTGGGTGACGAAAAGATCGACATCGTCGACTATTCGCCCGACATCGCCGAATTCGTTGCCCACGCACTCAGCCCCGCGAAGGTCACCAAGGCCGTTCTCGTCGATGCGAGCATCAACGCCGTCCGCGCGTTCGTGCCGGAATACCAGTTGTCGCTGGCGATCGGCAAAGACGGACAGAACGCTCGTTTGGCCGCCATGTTGACCCGCGCCAAGATCGACGTGAAGAGTGACGCCCTCATGGACGAGTTGCTGTAACCGCAGGGTAGAATGAAAGCTGTCAGAACCTGCATCGGTTGTCGCTCGCGCGATGAACGAGACCTTCTCACGAGGGTTGTGCTGGCTGGGAACACGGTTGTGGTCGATTCGTCGGCAACGGCCCCCGGTCGCGGCGCATGGGTCCACCCGACAACGGATTGTGTGAAGAACGCAATTTCGCGGGGCGGTCTCTCTCGGTCTTTTCGTCGCTCAGGCCCTTTCGATTCAGGCGGGCTACTTGCCCACATCATCACAGAAAAGGTTGAAGGCTGATGGACCACTAATGAGCGGCTCGAAATGAGTTCCGTAACGCAGTAGTGGTGTGCCCTGTTCGGGGTGCACCTCGGACAGGAGAATTGTGGCTGGAAAACCACGCGTGCACGAGATTGCCGCAGAATTCGGCATCGAAAGCAAGCAGGTCATCGAGAAGCTGGGTACGCTCGGCGAGTTCGTCAAGTCGTCGTCATCGACAATCGAACCGCCCGTTGCCCGCAAGCTTCGTGAGGCGTTTACCGCCGATGGTCTGACCAAGCAGGACGTCGCACCGGCGCCTGCGAAGAAACCTGCAACCCGCGCGCGCACGACCGCGCAGGTTGATTTGCCCGACATTCCGTCGGCCGACGAAGCAGCGAAGGCTGGTGGGAAGCCGCCCGTCGCCGCATCGCCCGCGCCCGGTCTCGACGGCGAAGCGCCCGCCGCCCCCGCGATGCCGCGGCCCCGCGGTAACAACCCCTTTATGCCCACTCCCGCGATGCCCCGCCCGGTTCGCGCGGCCGGCAACAACCCGTTCATGCCTCGACAGGGCGCTCCGCGTCCCGGTTCGGACGCCGCGGGCGGCCCAGTAGCCCGTCCCGGTAGTCGCCCCAACGCGCCGTTCCAGCAGCGCACGGGCGGCGCAGGTCGTCCTCCCGGCAGCCAGGGCGGCTTCCGCCCGGCTGGCGCCGGTGCAGCACCGGGTAGCCCCGGTGGTGGCCCGAGTCGCCCAGGTGGCGGCCCCGGCGGTCGCGGTCGCGGAAGCAACACCGCCGGTGCGTTCGGTCGCGGTGGCGGCAAGTCCAAGGCGCGCAAGTCCAAGCGCACCAAGCGCCAAGAGTTTGAAATGCGCGAGGCCCCGAGCCTCGGTGGCGTCAAGATTCCTCGTGGAGACGGCTCGACCATTATTCGTCTTCGTCAAGGGTCGTCAATCAACGACCTCGCCGACAAGATCGAGACGATGTCGGGCTTCCCGGTTCCCCCCGGTAACCTCGTCACGGTGTTGTTCCAGCTCGGCGAGATGGCGACGGCGACCGAGTCACTCGATGCCGGAACGTTCGAGGTTCTCGGTGCCGAACTCGGGTACAAGATCGAGATCGTGAGCCCCGAAGACGAAGACAGGGAAATCCTCGACTCGTTCAACATCGACCTTGACGCCGAGGAAGACGAGGACGACCTCGTTATTCGCCCCCCGGTTGTCACCGTTATGGGACACGTCGACCACGGTAAGACCCGACTTCTCGATGCGATTCGTCGCGCCGATGTCGCAGCGGGCGAAGCCGGTGGAATCACCCAGGCCATCGGTGCGTATCAGGTCTGGACCGAACACGAGGGCAACGAACGCGCCATCACTTTTATTGACACCCCCGGACACGAGGCGTTCACCGCGATGCGTGCTCGTGGTGCTCAGGTCACCGACATCGCGATCCTCGTGGTCGCGGCGGATGACGGAATCATGCCCCAGACGATCGAGGCGCTCAACCACGCTCAGGCCGCGAACGTTCCGATTGTGGTCGCGGTCAACAAGATCGACAAGGAAAGCGCCAACCCCGCAAAGGTTCGCCAGCAGTTGACCGAATACGGACTCGTGACCGAAGAATACGGCGGAAACACGATCTTCGTCGACGTCTCGGCCCTCACCGGTGACGGCGTCAACGACCTGCTCGACGCTGTTCTTCTCACCGCCGACGCTGGTCTCGACCTCGTCGCAAACCCGAACAGGGACGCCCGCGGTATCGCGATCGAAGCGAAGCTCGACAAAGGACGCGGAGCCGTTGCGACGGTCCTCAT
>JBEENB010000032.1:0-10219 GCA_041192365.1 Actinomycetota bacterium
ATTGGCGCCACCGTCGTTGATCCGCGCTGGGTGATTCCGGTCGCGGCGTCACTCGTCGATTTCGCCCGCGATCATCGAATTGTCGTGTCCATTGAGGACGGTATTCGGGTCGGGGGGGTCGGAACTCGGATCCGTCAGGAACTTCGTCAGGCTGGTGTCGACACGGGTGTTGACGAACTGGGCCTGCCCGACGAATTTCTCGAGCACGACACGCGTGGGAACATTCTGACAAGAGTCGGCCTTACTCCCGACGCCATCGCGGCGAAAATCATCAACCAGCTCGGCGGCTCAGTCGTTCCGAAAGCAAAACCGAAGAAGCGTTAGGCGAAGTCCAACGTCAGGTGGAACAGCCCACCCGCTGCTCGTTCGCTCGCACCACAGGCGTCCAAGTACGGCGTTATGCCACCAATCGCGGCGGGCCAGCCGGCACCGTTTAACATGCAGAGATCGATGTCGGTAATGTTCGCAACCACGTTCGCATCGAGCATCACCCGAACTTCGCGGGCCAGGGCGTCGACAACGATGTTGTGGATTTCAACGCTCGGGAGGGTCCGAGATTCCTGAACCAGGGCGGCGAGGTCGTCGCCCACCGAATCGGAAGACGGTGTCGCCGTTGCCGCACGCAGTGCGTCCCCAACAAAGAATCGTTTGGTAGCGCTCGCGTACAGAGACTCCAACATCGAGAGTGTGACAGTTCTGCCAATCAGGTCGATCAGGGCGAATGGCGTCATGGGAAGTCGAAGCGGTTCGAGCGCCGCCGAGATGTCGTTTGCGGACACGCCACTCTCGAGCAGTCGGAGCGACTCGCCAAGAAACGTCGACAGGAGTCTGTTGACAACGAATCCCGGCTCGTCAGCAACAATCACCGGGGTCTTTCGGAGTGATTGTGCAATCGAAATCGCGGTCGCCAGCGTCTCGTCCGATTGAACACTGTTGCGCACAACCTCAACCAACTTCATCGACGCGACGGGGTTGAAGAAGTGAATGCCGGCAACTCTGTCGGGGTGTGTGGCGAACGATGCCATCGTCTCGATGGACAACGACGACGTGTTCGACGCAACAATACAATCTGGGCGAACGACGGCCTCGATTGCCGTGAGGACGTCCTTTTTGACTGAGATGTCCTCGAAGACTGCCTCGATAACGAGGTCGCACTCGGAGAAATCAGAGATCGTCAAGGTGGTGTTGATACGAGACAGCGTTTCGGATCGAAATTCGGGGGTCAGAGCGCCCTTCGCAACCCGCGCGCCCAGCCAGCCGTCGATGCGGTCGCGGGCTGTATCCAATTTCTCTTGAGAAACATCGGTCACGATGACGGCTCGGTCCCGTGATTCCGCGAATGCGAGCGCTATCTGACTTGCCATCAGTCCGGCGCCAACGACACCAACTCGGCGGATTTCTCGGGGACTAAGGGAAGGAGTTCCGGGCGGCGACCGGTGCGCTGTGCTCGTAATGCGAAACGCATACAACCGACGACGAAACTCTGATGTTGTCATGAGTTCTGCGAGTGCGGCATCTTCGGCTTCGAATGATTCACTCTGTGTTGACACGAGCGAATGATGAAAAATTCGCCGCAAGTGAGTGAGCGCTGCAATCGGATTTCCGCGACGGCCGATGTAACGGTCGAAGGTGGCGTCAATCAATGCACCAGCATTGGGATTGGTGACGCCCGTGCGTGATTGAGCGTGTTTCGGCAGCGAATCGACCAACGCGAGAGCGCCATCCATCGCGTCGGCAGCAACACCATCGACAATTCCGAGTTCGAGGGCGACCTGGGGCGTCAGCGTTTTTCCGGCGATGGCGTTGTCGACCATGACTCGCAGCGCTGACTCGAGACCGATGATGTGAGGCAGCAGGGTCGAACCGCCCCAACCCGGAATGAGCCCGAGCCCGACTTCGGGGAGTCCCAGGGCGATCGGACCGGCTTGGGACACGCGATGGGTGCAGTGCAGCGCGAGTTCCAGTCCGCCGCCGAGCGCTGTTCCGTTGATTGCGGCGACGCTGGGAACTCCAAGGTTCGCCAGTTTCGAGAAGACTCGGTGGCCTTCGTGCGCGAGTTCCAGGGCGTCGTCGAAGTGGCGGGGGTTGGCGAGAGTGTCGAGGTTTGCGCCAGCACAGAACGTTCGGCTGTAACCCGTCACGATGAGCGCCGCGAATTCGCCCGAATGCGACGCGAACTCGTCGAGCGCAATGCCGAGTCGGTCCAGACCCAGCGGACCGAGCGTCGTCGGACGGCGGTCGTCGTGATTTGTCACCGTCAACACGGCGACACGGTTGCCGGCGGGGCTGAGGCTATCAGTCAACTCAGCGAATGCGGGGAAATCCTCGTCGGGGTAATCGATCATGCTCGGAAGTTGGGGTTTTCCCACACCATCGTGCCGCCCTGGCCCAGTCCGACGCACATCGTGGTGATTCCGTATCTGATCGAGTGATCCAGGTCAAATTGGCGAGCAAGCTGAATCGCAAGTCGCACGCCAGAGCTGGCAAGCGGGTGACCGAATGCGATTGCGCCGCCCCACGGGTTCAGGGTTTCGGAGGTCTGGTCGATGGCGAAGTGGTCGGCGAACACCAGCACCTGGACGGCGAAGGCCTCGTTGATCTCTATCGCCCCGATGTCGTGGATAGACAGGCCCGCTCTGGCGAGAGCCTTCTCGGTGGCCGGAATTGGTCCCAAGCCCATCTCGTTCGGCGAGACTCCGGCGAAGGCGTAGGACACGAGCCTCATCTTCGGCGTGAGCCCGAATCGCTCCACAGCATTCGTTCCGGCCACGAGTGACATCGTCGCACCGTCGGTGAGCGGCGAAGAATTACCAGCCGTCACGCGACCGTTTTCACGGAACGGTGTGCCCAGTGCAGACAGAGATTCGAGGGTTGTGGTCGGCCGGAGTTGTTCATCGCGAGCCGCAACCCCGTTGGGGGTGTCAATGGTGACGAGATCGGGTTGGATGAAACTGGACTCGTATGCAACCGACGCACGGCGCTGGCTTTGTTCCGCGTAGGCATCGGTTCTATTCTTCGTGATCGTCGGAAAGTTGTCGTGCAGGATTTCAGCGGTGAAACCCATGGCCAAGGATTCGTCGGTTAGTAGCCCAGCCTCGAGCATTGCGGGGTTTGCCTTCGCCGCGAACTCCATCGGGTGGCGACCCATGTGTTCAACGCCGCCCGCGATGGCGACATCAATTTGTCCCCACCCAATCCCCGAACCCAAGGTGGTCATCGAGGTCATTCCGCCAGCACACATTCGGTCGATCGCGAAACCGGGGACGGACGGCGGGAGTCCCGCCGCGAGACCGACGGTTCGTCCGAGCGTCAGTCCTTGATCGCCTTCCTGTGTTGTCGCTGCGATGGCAACATCGTCAATTGCCGCTGGTGGAACTGACGGGTTCCGTGACAGCAGTCCGCGAAGCGTAGCCGTCGCGATGTCGTCGGCTCGCGTGTCGCGATAGATGCCCTTGGCGCCGGCACGACCAAACGGGCTTCGAATCCCATCAATATAAAAAACGTCTTGGGTCACGCCTGAACCTCCGCTTGTGTTTGTTCCTAATCCGCCGGCGCTAGTCGTCGGTGTCGGCCGCAGCGGTGAGGAACTCGGTGGGGTCCTCGGCCACGCGGACGAAGCAATCGTTCAATTCAGAATGTAATAACTCTATTTGCCACTCGCGCGCACCGGCGACACGCAACCACGTGGCAACCGCGGACGGCTCAAAGACGGCGGGCGGTTCAAAGCAGATTCGACGAATCATCTCGGGAAGCGCGAGGTTTTCGATGGGAATCGATGAGCTGGTGGCGATTTCTGACAACGATTCGCGAACGCACACGAACCGGGCATAGGCCTCCGGATGGCGGTCCTTCCAGTTTCGCGGCGTCGACAAGCCGTTGCCGCGAACCCGCATGGGTGGCAGGTCGTCAGTTGAGAGTCCCCGTTCGATGGCGTCCCACCAGCGCGCCAATTCACGCCTGGAATAGCGTCCGCTGAACTCCTTGATTGCAGCGAGCGCGCCGCGCGAGTTCGGCAATCGAGAGGCTGCGGCGACAATTGCACGGTCGGGTATCGTTCGACCGGGTCCTACGTCAATCGACTCGGCAAAATGATCGCGGGCTATCCACAGCTCGCGAGCGACGGCGAGATGCCGTGGCGACGTCAGGCTCTGCAATCCCGAGAGCCTCCGCCACGGGTCAGCTTTTGGTTCAGCCGGTTTCCATGTCAGCAGATGTGCAAACTCTTGTTCCGCGATTTCGGTTTTGCCTGCCGCCTCGAGCACCGAGGCCAGAGCATCGCGCAGGTCAGGCAGCAACTCGACGTCGAGTGCCGCGTAGACGATCCACTCCTGCGGAATAGGTCGGGTCGACCAGTCTGCGGCGGAATGTTCTTTAGCGAGGTGAAGCCCGAGCAGTTCGGCGACCACTGTTCCGAGACCCACCCGGGGAAGCCCTGCCAGTCGAGAACCCAACTCGGTGTCGAAAAGCTTTGTCGGTACGAGCCCTACTTCGGCGAGACAGGCAAGGTCCTGTGTCGCTGCGTGTAGAACCCATTCGTCCGTCGCAAGCAATTGGCCCAGATCGGCAAGCCCGTCGAACGCAATGGGGTCGATGAGATGGGTGCCGCCGCCCCGACGGCTGACTTGAATCAAGTAGGCCCGCGCGGAATAGCGAAAGCCGCTCGAGCGCTCGGCATCCACACCGAAAGGACCGGAACCACGGGCCAGTTCCGCGATTGCGGCCGACAAACCCTCGGGAGTGTCTATCACGTGTGGCGTCCGAGAGAGTGTGGCGGACGGCAGTTCGGCCGCTACGGTCTCTGGCAATGCTGGGTCGTCGGACATCACAAACCCATGGCCGAAACACCCTCGGGCAGGATCTCGAATCCAGCGAGGTGCAAGACAAATCGCGCCCACGCCTCGGCGTGAGGTCTCGCGTCACTCGATGTCGGCGACCAGGACGCACGGACCTCAATCTGAGAACCCCGACCCTGGGCGGAAAGATCCCCGAATCCGACCGAGACAACCCGTGTCACCGTCGCGGCTGGGTGTTCGTAGGACGCGCCTGCCTCGGCCAGGGATTCCGTGAGCCACGACCACGCGACGTGCGAAAGTTCGTCGTGGCCACCCATGAGTGGTTCGATCGGGGATTGCGCGAATATGATCGCGCGGGTTCGTCCACCCCAGCCCGACGGCTCGCTGGGGTCATCGAGAAAAATGAGACGGCCGGTGCCGCGGTCGTGCTTTCCCGGACCAGCTGTCACATCGGCGGCAAAAGCCAGGGCGTTGGGTGCAAGCCCGGTCGGAGCGTCAATGGCATGAACGTCGAGACCGTCGGGCCAGGTGAGTGACGAAACCGAGTCAACAAGGTCTGCGAAGTAGCGGGGAGTAGACGAGTCAGTGACCACTGCTCAAAACTATTCCAGGACCTCAGGACGACATTCGAGGCGCGCCGTTGCGGCTCTGGCGCAGGTAGCGGTAACCATCGTCATCGTGCGCGACCTTGACCAGCGTGCCACCAAAATCCGGAGCGACGAGATGCGGTATTCGCTGACCCAACTTTGGTGACAGCGTCTGGCACCATTCGTCGACCACCTGTGCGTCGACCAACGTCGTGACGAGTGTCGGGCCGCCTTCGCACACGATTTTCCGGTATCCGAGGGCTCGAACGGCCTGAATAATCGTCTCACCGGCGAATTGTCGAAGCACGACACCGTCGGTCGGACTCGGAGGGTTTCCGGAGCGACCGTGTAGCACAGTGATTCGACCGCGTGCCCTGGCAATGGCGCTGAGAGGGATGTTTCCAGTTTTGGAGACAATCACAACGTCTTTATTGCGCGGGATGCAATCCGTTTCGGTTCGAACCGTTTCGCCACCAACGAGGATGACGTCGGCTTCGGCTCGGAGCGCGGCAAGGAGATCGCGGTCACCGCCGCCCGTGAGATCACTGCTGGAGCGGGAACTTCCGACCGTGTTGCCGAGGGAATCAGTAATGAGATTCACGCGAACCCACTCGTCGCCGAGAGTGTTCCACCAGGTCTGTGTCGAGACGGAATCTCGAGAATCAAAGTCGAAAACCTCCGGATAATCATTACTGATCTTCATGACGATGATTATCGGTCGGCCTCGGGATTCAGTCGGGTAGGCTCGTGAAATCGTGTCGCGCATACATCTGGTCGAAAGACGACCGTCTCTCACTACTGCTCAGATGCTCAAGCACCTCGTGCCCCCGCGACAATTCGCGTCTGCGTCTTACGAGTCCTTCGTCCCGGACGCCAACTTCCCCTCCCAGATTGCCGCTCGTGACTCGGCGCACGCGTTTGTCGGGGCTGGTGGTGGTGGTGGGTTTTTCCGTAAGTCCGCCCAGCGCCCTGGCTTGTATCTCGATGGCGGATTCGGCGTCGGAAAAACTCACCTTCTCGCCGCGACCTGGCACCGCGCTTCTGGACGGAAGTATTTCGGCACATTCATCGAATACACCGCGTTGGTCGGCGCGCTCGGTTACGCCGAAGCGGCGAAATCTCTCGCGGGTGCGTCGTTCATCGCTATTGACGAGTTCGAGCTCGACGACCCGGGTGACACCATGATGATGACCCGATTGCTCGGTGATCTAATGGAGACAGGGACGAAGGTCATGGCTACGTCCAACACACCACCGAATGCTCTCGGGGAAGGCCGTTTCGCCGCGGCCGACTTCCTGCGCGAGATTCACGCGCTGTCCGATCGATTTGTCACGCTCCGAATCGACGGGGTTGACTATCGACATCGTGAAAACGAAGGACGTGCCGACGTTTCCACCGAGGTCGACATCAACAAACTTCCCACGTCGGACAACGTTTCTGACGATTCCTTTAGCGACGTCCTCCGCCACCTCGCTACGCTTCACCCGAGCAAATACGTCCCTCTGATTGCGGGGGTTTCTCTCGCAATTTGGCGCGACGTGGTTCCGTTCACCGACCAGAATGACGCGTTGAGATTCGTCGCGCTCGTCGACCGTCTCTACGACTCTGATGTCCCGATTCGCGCAACCGGGGTCGCGGTTGACGACGTTTTTCCCGATGACATGCTCTCCGGGGGTTTTCGAAAAAAATATCTTCGCGCGCAGTCACGCCTCGTTGCTCTGACGCATCGCGACATCTCGTCGTAACCGAACGGGCCGCTTTGTAACCCGCTGGAAACGCAATACGACCGTCCCCGAAACACGCTCGCCGTTTGATTGGGGGAGTGGACGTTCGTCCATGTTGCCGATGGAAAGGTTTGACGAAATGGAAACTGGAAACCTGTCGTGGGCGATTGCGGCCACCGCGCTCGTGTTGTTGATGACTCCCGGAGTGGCGTTTTTCTATGGGGGACTCGTCAAAGCCAAAAGCGTAATTTCCATGATGATGATGTCGTTCGGATCGATGGGACTCGTCGGAGTCCTCTGGATTCTGGTCGGCTACAACATGTCGGCCGTGTCGGATCCGTTCCAATTCGCTGGCGACCCATTCTCTGATTTTGGGCTGGCGGGCGCGGATGACGGGACACTCCTGTACGCGACCTACGGAGCGACGTTCGCGATCATTACGGTGGCGCTCATCTCGGGGGCGATTGCGGACCGGGCGAAATTCGGTCCGTGGATGGTCTTCGCTGGTTTATTCGCAGTTCTCGTTTATTTCCCGGTTTCGGCCTGGGTCTGGGGTGGCGGTTGGATCATGACGTTGGGAGAGAACCTCGGACTTCCCGCTGTCATCGACTACGCCGGAGGTACCGCAGTGCACATCAACGCGGGAGCAGCAGCTCTCGCTCTCGCGCTCATTCTCGGAAAACGAGTCGCGTTCGGAAAGGGAACCCACCAGCCGCACAACGTTCCACTGACGCTCATTGGTGTTGCCCTGCTGTGGTTCGGCTGGTTCGGTTTCAACGCCGGAGCCCAGGCATTCGGTGACATGAGTCGAGTCGGACTGATTGTTGTCAACACGTTCGGCGCTACCGCCGCCGCAATTCTTGGCTGGATGCTCATTGAGAAACTCAAGGACGGCAAAGCCACGTCGGTTGGCGCTGGTTCCGGTGCAATCACCGGCCTTGTCGCCATCACTCCGGCGTGTGCAAACCTCACGCCCGGGTGGTCGGTCGTCCTCGGCCTCATCGCCGGAGCAATCTGCGCGGCGGCGGTGGAATTGAAGTTCACGCTCGGATTTGATGACTCACTCGACGTGGTCGGCATCCACCTGGTCGGCGGGATTGTTGGCACGTTGTTCCTCGGATTCTTTGCGACGGGAACGGGGTTCTTCACGGGCGGGTTTGGCTTCGGACAGCTCATTGTTCAGGCCATCGCGGCGGGTGGGGTCCTTGTGTACTCGTTCGTGATTGCGCTGGTTCTCGGCTTCGCGCTCGAAAAGATCGTCGGCTTTAGAGCGTCGACGGATGATGAAATTTCCGGAATCGACACGGCCGTACACGGTGAGCTCGGATACGCCCTCACTGTTGACGGAATCGACCGCACCTAATCTGTGCAGAGGCTGTGTCAGAATAGTGGAAGGGCGTTTGGCGCAGTTGGTAGCGCGCTTCCTTCACACGGAAGAGGTCATCGGTTCGAGTCCGGTATCGCCCACCACCTCGGCAATGCACCGCCGCCTCCAGCAGTTCCTGCCTCAAGACACACGTGAAGGATGGTTTGGAAAGGTCGGCATGATTCGATAGAGTCAGGGAGTTATCGAAAGATAATGTGCGGATGTGGCGCAGTGGTAGCGCATAACCTTGCCAAGGTTAGGGTCGCGAGTTCGAATCTCGTCATCCGCTCGAGGTAAACCTCCGGGTCGACAGTACCCACACGGTGGCGTGGCCGAGAGGCGAGGCAGCGGCCTGCAAAGCCGTCCACACGGGTTCAAATCCCGTCGCCACCTCACACAATTGAAAATGCAATGGGCGATTGGCGCAGCGGTAGCGCGCTTCCCTGACACGGAAGAGGTCATCGGTTCGATCCCGGTATCGCCCACTCACATTAAACTGACTACGGAGGGTTGTCGATGTCGGACTCGATAACGCTCACTGAATCCCAGACCGGCTTTGAGCTGTTCAGCGAGAAATCTATCGTTGCAATGCGCGTCAATGGTGAACTCCGTGATTTGGCTCACCAGGCCGGCGTCGGTGACGTCGTCGAGGGCGTTGACATCTCGTCTCCCGATGGACTAGACATCCTTCGCCATTCGACCGCCCACGTTCTGGCGCAGGCCGTGCAGCGCATTAATCCCGCGGCGAAACTCGGCATCGGACCACCCGTCACGGACGGCTTTTACTACGACTTTGATGTGGAAACCGCGTTCGCCCCGGAAGACTTCGTCTCGCTCGAAAAAGAGATGAATCGGATTGTCCAAGAGGGACAGCGTTTTATGCGCCGCGTCGTGACCGATGACGAGGCTCGAGCCGAGTTGGTGAACGAACCCTACAAACTCGAATTGATCGGGTTGAAAGGCGGTTCGACCGGTGACGATAACGAGAGCGTCGAGGTCGGCGGCGCCGAGCTGACAATCTACGACAACGTCGACCCCAAGACGGGCGAGACGAAATGGAAGGACCTCTGTCGAGGCCCGCACCTTCCCAACACGCGCATGATCGGACAGGGCTACAAACTGATGCGTGCTGCAGCGGCGTATTGGGGAGGTTCGGAAAAGAACCCATCACTTCAGCGAATTTATGGGACGGGTTGGCCTTCGAAACAGGAATTGCGGGACTACACCGAACGCCTCGAAGAGGCGCAGAAGCGCGACCATCGACGTCTCGGAGCAGAGCTCGACCTGTTCTCGTTCCCTGAAGAAATCGGCTCGGGGCTTCCCGTGTTTCACCCGAAGGGCGGAATCATTCGCCGTGCCATGGAGGACTACTCGCGCACTCGACACGACGAGGGCGGGTACGAATTTGTCTATTCTCCGCACATCACCAAGCAGAACCTGTTCGAAACGTCCGGACACCTCGCCTGGTACAAGGACGGGATGTTCCCGCCGATGCATCTCGACGAGGTTCGCAACGAGGCCGGCGAGATTACGCGCGCGGGGGTTGATTACTACCTCAAGCCGATGAATTGCCCGTTCCATATTCTGATTTACCGCTCGCAGGGACGTTCCTATCGCGACCTGCCAATGCGACTGTTCGAATTCGGTGGCGTTTACCGCTACGAGAAGTCGGGTGTGGTTCACGGCTTGACGCGCGTTCGCGGCATGACACAAGACGACGCACACATCTTCACGACCCCCGAGAAAATG